>NZ_JBFUPK010000005.1 GCF_041355105.1 Terriglobus sp. RCC_193
ACCCCAACAGATAGACGATTTTACAGCCACCAAAACCGTAACCCCAATCAAAAGACGATTTTAGAAAAACAGGGGGGAGGGGGGTACCCGGAGCGTTGTAGAGCGCTGCGAGGAATGCAGGCCCTTCAACTCCGCTTCGCTTCGTTCAGGATGACGGTCTACGACCGTATGAGCTTCGCTGGAATGGTCTTGGGCTGTATGAGCTTCGCCTTCGCGAAGCTGGTTCTGGCTTGTGGCTGGAAGGGTTCAGCTTGTCGGTCGGTGAAGCGTCTCCGGATCTTCGCTCGGAGCGACGGGCGTTTGCTCTATGCGTAATACTTTCGCTGTTGATGGCAATTTTGGCTGCGTGCAACCCTTCGGTATGGCACGTCTCTCAAAGTGGAGGAGTCTGAATTTCTTATGAGTTTGCGATCGTTTGTCTTTCTTTCCGTTTTTGTTCTGGGTGGGGTTGCGACAGCAGCCGCGCAGGATACTGCGCAGAAGCCCTCCGAGTTAGTGCAGCCAGCGCTGGACAAAGTGGCGCAGGCGGGCAGCAATGTGGACCTGAACAAGTGGAAGGGTGGCAATGGGCTGCGTAGCGAAGTGGACGCGAACCTGGCGTCGGTCCAGAAGGATTTGCAGAACACGCTGCCTTCGATCCTCGTGGATTCCGACAAGGCGCCTGAATCAGTGCCTGCGAGCCTTCGTATTCTGCTGAACCTGGACGCGCTGTACAACGTGCTGCTGCGCATTGAGATTGCAGGTAAGGCAAACGCTCCTCGTGATCAGGCGGACGCTCTGGAGGGCGCGCTGGCGGCATTGGATGGGGCACGTCGCAGTCTGGGTGACCACATTACAGCTTCTGCCGCGGCACAGGAGAAGCATGTGAGCCAGTTGCAGGCGACTATTCAGCAACAGACAACGCAGATTGCTGCGGCGCAGCAGGCTGCTGCGGCCGCGGCGGCTGCTGCACCTGCGAAGACGACTCCTAAAAAGAAGACGGTGAAGAAAAAGCCTGCCGCGACGGCTCCCGCAGCGGCTCCTGCGCCCGCGCCTCCGAAGTAGATTCCCTCAGCGGCTAAAGCCGCTTTCCTGGGTGTCGTGGTTACGGCAGGGCTAAAGCCCTGCCCCTTCAAAGAAGACGACCTTCGGTCGTTTGAGCTTCGCTTTTGCGAAGCTGGTTTGGTTTTTGTGCTTGGAAGCTTCCCGAGAATATTGGCAGGATGAGAGGTTGTCGGGATTCTTCGCTGCGCTCAGAATGACGGCCTTTGGACGTTGGATCGTGCTTTCGACTTTGGATTGCGCTTTCGACTTTGGATCGCACTTCGGACGCTGGACGTTGGATCGTACTTTGGACCGCGCTTTGTGCGATGCCCCAGGTTAGCTGCGCGAACCTGGGGCAGCCGTCTCCCATAAAACAAAGGAGGCATCCCGTTTTGGGATGCCTCCTTTGTTGCTTGTTGATCTGATGCGAGACAGGCAGTTTAGCGAATGCTGATTAGCGACCGTGTTCTTCGAGGTATTTTTCTACTTCGAGGGCTGCCATGCAGCCGGTGCCCGCGGCCGTGATGGCCTGACGGTAGCGACGGTCCTGCACGTCGCCTGCGGCGAAGACGCCGGGGAGGACCTTGCCGTTGTGCGTGGTGAAGACGTTGTCCTTGCTCTTGATGTAGCCGTCCTCGTCGAGGTCCATCTGGCCTTCAAAGAACCTGGCGTTCGGGATGTGACCGATGCCGAGGAAGAAGCCGCTGAGCGCGATGTCCTTCACCTCGCCGGTGATGGTGTTGCGCACGCGGATGCCGCTGACTTCCTTCTCCTCGACACCGAGGACCTCTTCCACGACCGTGTTTGGCAGGAACTCAATCTGGGGATGGGCCATGGCGCGTTCCAGCATGATCTTGCTGGCGCGGAAGGTGGAGGAACGATGGATGAGGTAGACCTTCGTGGCGAAGCGTGTCAGGAACATCGCTTCTTCCATGGCCGAGTCGCCACCGCCGATGACACAGATGTCCTTGCCGGAGAAGAAGAAGCCGTCGCAGGTGGCGCAGGAGGAGACGCCGTGGCCGATCAGTGCCTGTTCGCTGGGCAGTCCTAACCAACGTGCCGATGCGCCGGACGCTACGATGAGTGTGCGCGTGTGCACGATGCGGTTGCCACCGAAGTTGAGCTCGATGGGGGTCTTTGAGAGATCTGCGGAGTGGAGGTGGCCCATCTCAATTTCCGCACCGAACTTCTGTGCCTGTTTGCGGATGTTCTCCACGAGTTCAGGACCCTGCACGCCGTCAGGCCAGCCGGGAAAGTTCTCCACCAACGTGGTGATGGAGAGTTGGCCACCGGGTTCGTGGCCTTCAATAACAAGCGGCTTCAGGTTGGCGCGAGCCGTGTAAATGGCAGCGGTAAGGCCGCTGACGCCGGAGCCGAGGATAACAACGTCGCGTGTGGCGGTGGAAGGCGTAGAGGATGTGTTCGACATGAGGTCCGATCTGCTGTCTCTCTTGCGCTGACCTGTACGAAGTAGCGCAACAGCCATCATTCTAAATGCGCGAACACCATGAAAGGATTCAAATGGGCCACCCGCCCGGACAGGGACGGCGTCCCACGGAGTGATATGAAAAAGCACACGAAGAACCTACCGGCACCGAACCGTGACATTTTGAAGGGCGCACTGGCTGGACTGATTGGCGGGCTGGTTGCCACTGCCGCCAGAACCGTTGCGGAAAGAGTGTATCCTCCGCACCCGGAACTGGCACGGCAGGAGAGCAAAGCAACGAAGCTGATGCCGTGGGTGCTGGGCGCTGCGGCAGGTGCCGCGTATGGCGCGCTGGCAGAGCTTTATCCGCAGGTTACGGACAGGCACGGAGCCAACTTTGGCATGACGATGATGGCCGTGACACACGAGGGTGTTTTACCGGCGCTGGGGTTAGCGGAACGCCACGCACAGCAGGAAGGGCGTGAGCAGCGCAGCGAGATGGTGACCCACGTGGTGTATGGCGTGGTGTGCGAAACGGTGCGGGTGGTGGCGCGACGCGCTCTTTGAGCGATTGACAAGCGTCGGGTTCAATACACATGCGCGAAGGTCGATGCAGGCAAAGTCTGTCACGTTGCCGAGTGCGAAGAGCGCTGCTTGCTGGTAGATCAAAATGCCCTCTTCTCTCGTCGGTAAAAAGACTGGGAGAAGAGGGCGGTTTTGTTTCGTTATGAGCTACTAAATCTGCGAGTAGGCCGTGGGCGTCAGCACCAGGTTGTCTACGTGCGTGACGATGGGTTCGCCGGCGTAGCGTGGGTTGCTGGAGAGTTTCTTCCAGTCCGGATGGCTGGTGAAGTTCTTCCAGTTCTGGTCCATGGCCGCGAGGTCCTTGTGCGCCAGCATGTAGGTGAGGCTGGGGAGATCGGGGCCGATGAGGTTGTCCGAGTAGAAGACACCACGTGCGCCCGCTTCCTCAAAGATGCGGAACTCGCCCTGGTGGAACATTTCAACCTTGCGTTCATGCGCGGCGAAGGTGGGGCTGATGTAGGTGCGGAGCTGCAGGATGCGCGGCTCCTTGGCCGGGACCACGAGCTGCGGGAAACCTTCAAACCCAATCGACAGGCGGCTGGTGACGCTGATGAAGGGCGACTGCGTGGCTGGCGTAGCCCAGAACGGAGCAGCGGCAGAGACGAACGCCGGGTCTTTCGCGAGCAGGAGATCGAGCTTTGCCAGCTTCTCAAGATCGTTACCGGGGATCAGAACGTAGACCTGCGGTGTGGCGTCGCCATAGCTGAGATTGAAGACTCCGACGGGACCGAGGCCAAGACGCTGCAATGCGGGCAGAAGTGCATCCGAGAGGTACGTGCTGAGGAGCTTGCCGGAGGGGCCAGACTGCATCCTGTAAGTCCGGGTCAGAAAATAACTGCGGGGCTTGCTTGTCTGTGCAACCGATGTTCTGGCGTTCGCCATGCCTGCGGCGGCTGCCAGAGCAGCGCCTCCCTTTAACCAGTCGCGCCGGTTCATATTTGTTTCCTTCTTGGATGAAATGGAATGTGCGGAGCAAGTGTACTCGTACGAGGCATGGATTCGCGAGTAGTTTCACACGCATGACACCTCCTGGCGCAGGGCGCTCCATTATGCTGGATGTCATGCGTAAGTTCCTTGCCATAGCCGCCCTTATTGCAGTTCTTTTGCCTTCTGCCGCACATGCCTGGTGGGAGAAAGGGCATCGCCTGGTGGCGCAGATTGCATGGGACCACCTGACGCCCGTGGCGCGGAAGAATGTGCAGTTTCTGCTGGGTAAGGAATCGCTTTCGGATGTTGCTTCCTGGCCGGATGTGTATCGCCCCAGCGTGACGCAGACCGGCAACTGGCACTTTACGGATATTCCGGGAGATACGGATAAGTATGATCGCGATCGCGACTGCCCCTTGCAGCCGGGTGTGAAAAAGGGCAGTTACAACGACAAGGTGCGCGACTGCGCCACGGACCGCATTCCGTTTTTTGAAAAGATCGTTGCAGATACAACGGCCGATCCTTCAGAGCGCGCTACCGCGTTGAAATTTCTGGTTCACTTCGTAGGCGATATTCATCAGCCATTTCATGCGTCGGGTGTGGAGAAGGGTGGCAATGGCATTATCGTCACCGCTTTTGGCCAGCCGACATGCAGCAGCTATGCCACCGCATCGAAGTGCAACCTGCACGCCATCTGGGATGGGTTCCTGATCGACCGGCGCAAGCTGAGCGATAAGCAGTATCTGAAGATGCTGGAAGGTGATATCAAAGCGCACTCCGTTGAGGCGGGACCGATTGATGCCGTGGCGTGGACGGAGCAGTCGAAGATTGTGTCTGACGCAGGCATGGTGCAGAGCGGTGCCGATATCGATGAAGCGTATTACCAGAAATTCATCCCAACGATTGATCGCCAGTTGGAGTTGGGCGGACTTCGGTTGGCAGCAGTTTTGAATGCGGCCTTCACGCAGCCGCCACACACCTTTGTTCCAGTGGATGCAGAAAAGGCGGAGGCGCAACGCGAAAGCGCATCGCAAAAGCCTGCGAGTAAGTAAGTTACGACTTATCGAAAATGCAATGAAGAGGGTCGCCAGATGGCGACCCTCTTTTTACTTTCCACTTAGCGGGAAACTAGTTTGCTGCAGGAGAAGGCGCTGAGGCCGTGGTTCCCTTTGCCGCACTGAAGCTACCGCTGACACCGAACGGATCTACATCCATGGTGCCGGTCAACGCGCCTTTATCCAGCTTGCCGTGATAGGTGATGGTGTAGTCGTCACCATTGTATTTGCCGTTGTGCTGGAAAATAACGTCACCACCTTTGACCGAACCGGTGGTGGGCCACTTGGCTCCCTGCACGTCGCAGCTTCCCGTGAGGCTGGCGTCATCCGCCTGAGTAAAGGTGCAGTGTTCCACCACCTGAACACCTGCGACTTCACCGCCGATGTCCCATACACCTGCAACGTTTGCCGGAGCTGTCGTCTGCGCCAGGAGGGGTGCTGCCACTGCGAATGCTGCGATCCATAGTTTCTTCATGTATCTGTCCTCCACCAAAGGGGTGTTGCCGTACTGAGATTACTTACTGATCTTTTTCATGGCAAAGGCTCCACCCGCATTGATCGGCTGCATATCAATGGAGCCAGTGATCGAAGCGGGTGAATCCAACCTGCCGTAGAAGGATACCGTCATGTCCTCTCCCTGGTACGCAGCAGGATGTGAAAAGGTTACATTTCCGCTGTTGGCTTTTCCCGTAACGGCAAACTTTCCACCGGGTGTATCGCAGGTGCCGCTCACCACACCATCTGCAGCCTGCTTCAACATACAGGTTTCATTCACGGCAATTCCCTGCACCTCAGTCTGGGTGGTCCATGTTCCCGTGATATCTGAAGGAGATTGCGCGTGAATCATGGAAGCAAGAAACAAACATGCACAGCTGGAAATGGGCAGTTTCACAAATATCTCCGCGGAAGTTTTTTGGTTAACTCCCACTGTAGAACCTGTTTTGATTTTTGTCTGATACAAAACGTTCGGACACTCCAGGCTTTTTTTGCCAGATAGATGTTTACAGCGTATGCCGGTAAGATGGGGCCATTCGCAATGCACACCCTTTCAGGCCGACGAGAACATCGACCGTTGCTATGGCGCAAAGGAGAAAGCACTTCTCTGCACGCTGTGAGAATCATCGTGGCCACCGCTGTGATGCTGGTGGCATTTCCGGTGCTTCTGGGTTGGGTGCTGCCGGATACAGCACAATTTGTACCGTCGGGATGGATGGCCATGAAGGCCAATACCGCGCTGCTGATCCTGATGAGTCTGGCGAGTTTTCTCTGCACCGAACGGGACCGTTCGCGATGGATGAAGAGGTTTGGGTTTGTAGCAGGTGTAGCCGTATTTGTATTAGCCGGTGCTACGGCGCTTCAATTTACGGACGTTTACCTTTTCCCGGTAAATACCTTCCCGATAAATACGATGCTGGCACAGGATCCGTATGGGACGATTCCAGGGCAGCCGTCGCTGCAGGCAAGCATTGGATTCCTGCTGATGGGGGTGGCCCTGTGTGCATTGAGCGGACAGGCGCACCGCACGCTGCGAGTTGCGGATGTCATGGCTATGCTGCTGATCCTGTTTCTCCTGAGCTTCGTGGGAAGTATTTTCTTCGCGCGCGAAGGTTCACCCGGATGGTCTCTTAAAAACCAAATCGCACCGGGGACCTTTGTCTGCCTCTGCCTGCTGACCCTTCTTGTGGCGTTGCGAAGAACTGAGCCTGGCGGTATCTTTCATATCTTTCGCGAGCGCGGTATCGGTGGAAAGACCGCGAGGCTGGCGGGCCCTGCAGCACTGGCGTTTCCTTTTGTTTTGTCAGGGTTGCGCGAGGTGATGATTCGTTTTCACCTGCTTGCCGCGAACTATGCCGTCGCCTTTGCTCCTGCTGTGACAGCCGTGCTGGCGCTGCTCTTTGTCCTGCTGCTGGCCAGGCGAAGCCGCGATCTGGAAACTGCATTACACGACCTTTCCCTGCGCGACGAACTGACCGGTGTGTACAACCGGCGAGGGTTTCATCTGCTGGCCGAACAGGCGTTTCGCGAAGCCTTGCGCGCGAGTTCCGGCTTCTCCGTCATCTTTCTGGATGTGGACGACCTGAAGGTAATCAACGATACCGCAGGACATGACGATGGGTCGCGACTGCTGCAGCGCATGGCGAAAGAACTGCACCATGCCTTTCGCTTAACGGACATTGTGGGACGAATTGGCGGGGACGAATTTCTGGTTGCAGCGAAGGCAACACAGAATGAGATATTACATGCCATCCAGAGATTGCATGATGCCACTGCCGTCGCTTCAGACGACGAGTTTCCACTGCGTTTCAGCTACGGAATTGCTTCGCTGGAAACAACCAGCGATACGCTGACAGACCTGATTCAGCAGGCCGATGCACGCATGTACGAAACCAAGCGCAGAAGGAAAGGCGAAAGCGGATGGCACTCCAGGATGGAGTCCAGAGAACATCTGCAGCAATAGTTCGTTTTGTTACCTTTCTGGTTCTACGTGCTTCATGACCCAGCCGAGCGAAATGCTGTTGGACACCTCTAACGAGGTCACACGCAGACCGTACTGCGCGGCTCGCGGCTCAATGAGTTCCACGATGCGTTCCGCAAAGAGCGAAGGCGAGTTGAGGATGATGTCCGTCTCAAACTCGACCGATGTGGATGGGATGACCTTCTCCAGCGCGACGTAGAGAGCACCAAATGCATCCGAACTTTGCGTGACGTAAAGCTGTGGGTCGCTGACGCGATATTCGCCGCCGAACGATGCGCGGATAACGCCATCGTTCGCGGTAAGCAGTTCACGGGCGGAAATCTGGAACGGCTTGGTGCGCATGTCGACCGGCACCAGCGACTGCGATGGCGTGACCCAGTGATAGCCGGGTTCGACAACCTTCACCACGGAATCGCCCTTGAGCAGAACACCGCGATTGAACGGCAGCAGTTTGATGCGCGACGGCACAAACGAAAGCTTGCCGAGAATGCGCTGCAGAACCATGCCTGCCAGCACAATCAGCGCCAGTTCCACCGCTACCCCTGCCAGAACATCAAACGAGTTCGCCATAATCTCTGTTAACAGATTAGACGCTCTGCGGGCGGGAGATGATTCTGCCTCAGAGGCTGCGGTCCAAGAAAAAGTTGGACCCGCCGCGAACGGCGGGTCCAATGGCCAGAGGAAAACCAGTTCCTTAGAAGTTGAACTTCGCGGCAGCCTGGAAGATGCGAGGATCGCCTGCGCCATTCGCATATCCGAAGGTGCTGCTGGTGGGATTGGCAGTGGTGAAGCTGTTGAGATACGGGTGGTTGAACATGTTGAAGCTTTCCAGCCGAAGCTGAAGATTCAACCGCTCATGGATGGGGAAGATGCGGCTCAGCGCAACGTCCATGTTGTAGTACGCGGGACCACGCAATGAATTGCGCGGCAGGTTGCCGTAGGTTCCCGTGGCATTCAAAGTGTATGCCGAACCGACGAAGTAAAAGCGATTTCCGGAAGCCGTGGAGGTGGCCGCCGTGCTTGTCACCTTGACGCCGCTGTAGACATTGGCGCCCGGAACCAGGTTAGGACGATCGTTTGCCTGTGCGGTCAGCGAACGATCCGATCCGGTGGTCACGTTGTATGTTGCACCGCTCATGATGCGCAGATACGGGGCAAGCTGCCAGTGGTTCACCAACGCCGATGCCCATCCATGCAGACTCTTGAAGTTGCTTTGTGCAACGACGGTGACGTTTGCAATGTGACGGATATCGAAGCCGCAGTAGGAATAATCTCCGCGTGGGTTATCTGAGTTCTGCAACGTTGTGGCGGCCACGTCACCCGGGTTGTCTGCAAGTGACATGCACTTGGACCAGGTGTAGTTTGCCAGGAAGCTGAAGCTTCCTGTACTCCGATGCTGCACGGTAAAGATGCCACCGTGATACACCGAGTATGCCTTGTCGTCGATCAGAGTCATCGTGGGCGTGTAGTAAGTGCCCTGTGCAGGACTCGTAAGAGAAAGCGGTGTACGTGCATTCGCATTGGCTGAGGCCGTGGTGGAGCAGGCCGAACCATTCGCAGGCAGATTCGACCCTGTCAATCCGCCGCACGATCCAGCCAGACCAGTGGAAGTTCCCGGAATGTATCTTGCATGGTTAAAGTAATTACCAAGCCACTGGAAGTTATTCCGGTTGCCAAGATAGTTCATGGACATGGACCATCCCTGTCCAAGGTCATGCTGCATACTGGCCGTCCACTGATAAATAACCGGCGTGCGGATATTCCGCTTCAAGATAACGAACTGTCCCTGCGTAGGAAAGGTCGCAGTCTTGTCCGGTGGAAATACACCCGGAAACGGGCTGCCCCCGGAATATACAGACCACGGATCGGCGAAAGGAATGTTACCGGTGATATTGATTTCATTGGTGTACGGCGGATTTGTGATCTGCCGCTGATTCATGTAAAGGTTAGGCACGTCATACATGATGGCGCCGCCGATACGGAGCACTGTCTTATCGTCCGCCGCATAGGCAAGACCGACGCGTGGCGAGAAGTTCAACATGCGATTGTTCGTCAGGCTCTTTGGAATGCCCGCATCACCGTAGTACAGCGAACCCGCAGGAGCATTGGGGAATACCGTGGAGTGAGTTCCATTGTTAAACGCCGTCTGGTCAAACGTGCTGCCACGGCCTTGCTTATCCGTCTGATACAGCATCGGTTCCCAACGGAGACCATAGGTTGCGGTCAGCTTCTGCGTCGCATGCCATGTGTCCTGCCCGTAAAGCGAAAAGATGTTTTGACGAAATTGATTGGGCTGGTTACGACTTTGACCAAAAGCCTGCATGCGTCCGGTAAGGAAGTCGATCATACCTTCACCGGTGTTGCTATTCTTCGCACCACTTAGCTGGCCGTTGAATGTGTAGTTACCATTCTGCAGATAGCCTGCACTTACGTTGTTGCCAGTACGGATGTACTCTGCACCAAACGCAACTCCATGCTTTCCAAGCTGCCAATCGATATCGTCTGAGAACGCCTCGGTGTTCACGTTGAAGAATCCAGGAGAACACGTTCCGCAGCCAACAGAGAATCCATTGGTCACACTGAGACGGAGATCAACCGGAACATACGTGTAGATATTGACACCGAGTGTCTGCGCATTGATACCACCGGCTGTCGGTCCGCGAGTGTTTCTACGACGCGCATAGGTTCCGTGGAAGGTGTTGATCATGCGCGATGTGAGGTTAAACGTGTCTCCAAGTGTGAACGTTTGTACACGCTCACTATTGCCCGCCGTGGTGGTAAGCAACAGATTCGTTGGTGAGTAATACGATGGTGCGTTGTAATTCGTAATGTAATAACGACCGAACAACGAGTGGCGCGGGGACCATGTGTAGTCGACACGGCCGATGTATTGGTCTTCTGTGTAATTCGCTGGCAACGCAATACGGATATAGCCGTACTGGTCCGCCTGAGATAGTGGAAGATACTTCACCAGGTTCAACGCCTGCTGACTGTACGTGGAAGTATCCACACGGCGATAGTTTGCAGATCCGGATGTGGTGGAGATCGTCGCTCCATTTGCCGGATTGACCAGCGTCTGACCGTCCTTCACGTTGAAGGTGCAGTTGCCGCCCATCTTACTGAAGTTACCCGAAAGCTCTGCAGTCGTGGGAATGCAGTATCCCGTGGCGTTACCTACCTGCCGGTTTCTTGTTCCCTGATAACCGCCAAAGAAGAACAACTTATCGCGCAGGACATAACCGCCCAGCGTGCCACCAAACTGATTTCGCTTCAGCGTGTCCTTGGCTGCTGAGAAGAAATTCGTGGAGTTGATAATGTTATTGCGAATGAACTCAAAGGCAGTACCGTGCCATTGGTTGGTGCCGGAGACCGTGACCGCATTGACCAGTGCGCCGGGGTGAATCCCATTGCGCGCGGGAAGCGAGTTGGACTCTACCGAAAATTCTCGCAGTGCGTCGGGGAATGGGAACGGCAGGTTGACATTGGTGAACTCGTCAACGTGATAGCCACCATCCAGAACGTAGTTGTTGTAATTGCCCTGTCCACCGGCTACGGCGATCACCGTCGATGTGGCATAGTTTTTGGAACCCACCATGTCGCCGCTGGGAGCGGTAACGGCACCGCCCGTGATGAGTACAAGCTGCGTCGGCTGGCGGCCGTTCAACGGTAGTTCATTAATGCGCGCGGAGTCGACGACCTGTTTGTAATTCACCGTCTCTGTTTCCAGAGAGACATTGTTCGACTGAACTGTTACCTCTTCAGTGGAAGCGCCGACCTTCATCTCCGCATTAATGGTGCTGCTGTTACCCACCTGGAGGAGGATGTTCTGCTGCACATACGAGGCGAAGCCCGTGGCCGTGACGGAGAGCTTATACGTTCCCACGGGGATATTGGGGAAGGAGTAGCGGCCTTGCGCGTCGCTGGTAGCGGTACGCGTATAGTCCGTGGCCGGGTTGTTGAGCGTGATGCTGGCCCCTGGGATGGTGGCGCCAGCGGGATCAACCACCGCTCCCGAAAGACTGGCCGTTCCAGCCGCCTGGGCATACGCGGCAGGCGCCGATACCAACCCGGCTCCGCCTACAAGTAGCGGACATAGAAGCAATGCGCTTCTCCGCAATGATGATGTCATATAGCCTCCAAAAGAAACGCAGTAACAAACCCGAGGAAAACGTTTCATATCGCAAGACCAATGGCCCTGCAAGTTGGAGAGCAAGCTATGTGAAATAACGAAGATTCGTCAATAAAAATGTTTCTTATCGAGAATCACGTCCCATCTTGGAACGCCATTATCGATATGGCAAAACTACCTTCCATAGATTCAAGGAAGCGGTAAAAGAATGCGCTACACTGGCAATCCAACGGCTACTAGACATCGGTCGGATCGACGCGAAGGCGTGGTTCTGTGACACAGGGTGGAGGGTAAGGCGATAGGGAATCCTGTGCCGCGGCGGGGGATGCATGGCTGGCGGCTGCCGGAATGGCAGGGGCGCCATATGTTCCTGCTGCTATTGGCGCTCGTGCCGCTGCTGGCGCCGCTCATCTCACCCTATCCCGACTACTACTTTCTGTACCCCTGTCAGATGGTCATAGGATCGCTCGCTGGCATTTGCTGCCTGGTGGCGGCGCGACGCAATCCCGGCGCGGAACGGCAATGGCGACTGCTCAGTGCGGCGCTGTTTCTTGCCTTTTTCTTCCTTTACGGATACCTGACTCTCGGCCATGTCCATTCGGTCTATCCGGAGACAGGACTGTTTTCTCTGCGGGTTCACGAGGGATTCCGCTCTGCCACCTTCAGCCTCAGCCTGGGGCTCATTCTGGTGGCTGTCTCCTTCTTTCGCCACGAAGCGGATTGGCGGGTGAGGGCGCTGGATGCGACGCTGCTCGTCCTGTGCATTGCAGTTCTGTTCCTGGCGGAACAGATCGAGCAGAGTTTCGGGTACAGTGAACTTCGTCAGACGCTGAACTTCTTCCTTTTCGTCCTGCTCGCCTGCATCGCGCAGGCCGCCGCTGTGTCCAATACTTCAGACGCGCTGCGCGGATTCTTCCGGGCGGTCACGATCTATCTCTGGTGCTGTGTCGCCAGCCGTTTTTTCATCAGTATTGTGAACTACACACTGCTGCCCAAGCCCTACGCACTGCCCTCGAACCTGCTGCTGTCGTTGCCCGAGATTCTGCTGTGCGAGTTCGCCCTGCGTAAACCGCCCAAGCCAAAGATCGAATTGCGAGCCAGAGTAAGCACTCTGGAATGGGCCTTCATCGGCAATATGCAGGCCTCGGTTCTTGCCATCGGTACCGCAGCCATCGCGTTATTTGTACTGCAGCATCATCTTGCCTGGTATGTTCTTTTTCTGGTTCTGACAATCGCCTGCTATGCCATACGAACACACGTGTTCTATTCCGTGCTGCTGCGCGAACAGCAGAGGTTACAGGTCCAGGCGCAGCAGTTGGAAACCCTGGCCACTACCGATCCACTCACCGGGATCGGTAACCGACGCTGGTTTGAGCAGCAGGCTCTGGCTTGCCTTGGTTGTCCGGAACCTCCGATGGTCGCCGTGATGCTTATCGACACGGACTCATTCAAAGAGATTAACGATACCTTCGGACACCATTCCGGCGATGTCATCCTGCGTCGCGTGGCAGAAGGTTTGCAGGAGGTCACCAACTCGATTGAAGGAGCCTTCTGCTCGCGGCTTGGAGGAGATGAGTTTGCTGCCATGCTGCCAGGAGTGACAGCGGCGCAGGCAGAGAACGCGGCTGAGAGCTTCAGAAGAGAGATTGAGAACTCGGATTTCGATGCATCTCTGTTCCGTAATCCGATGAAGAATGGGGCTCTCGAGAAGTCCACCGTCAGCGTTGGCATCGCAACGGTGACGGGTCATCGCATCGAGCTCGGAACTCTGCTTCGGTGGGCAGATGCAGCACTGTATCGCGCAAAGGCTGACGGCCGCAATTGCGTGCGCCTCATCGACCTGAACAACATGGATACGATGAACATGCCATCTTCTGTGGAGAGCCTTCCCAGGGTAGGCCGTGATCCTAATGTCTTTGCAGAGTAGTGGGCAAAGTACGAGAGAAGAAAGACTGCTGATCCAGCGGTTGTTTATGACGCGGCCTATAATGTCTGCAACAGCAGAGTTGGGAGACGAATCATGCGCAAGCAATTAGTGGCAGTGGCAATGTTGGCAACAAGTGTCGCCGCGAATGCAGGTTCGACGGCGTCGGTCTACAACTTCCGCATGAAAACCATTGATGGTGCGCCGGCAACACTGGTCCCTTACAAGGGTAAGGTACTGCTGCTGGTGAACGTGGCCAGCGCCTGCGGCTATACCCCGCAGTACGCCGCGCTAGAATCCGTCTACGAAAAGTACAAGGACAAGGGACTGGTGATCGTCGGCATCCCTGCCAACAACTTTGCCAACCAGGAGAGCGGTACCGAGGCAGAGATCAAGACCTTCTGCAACCGCAAGTACCACGTGACCTTTCCGATGATGTCGAAGATTTCCGTAAAGGGTGCGGACCAGACACCGCTGTACGGCTACCTAACCAGCACCACCACCGACCCGAAGTTCGCTGGCGATATCAAGTGGAACTTCACCAAGTTCCTGATCGCTCGCGATGGCCAACCGGCAGCCCGGTTTGAACCGGCAACTACGCCAGATTCACCGCAGGTGATTGCGGCAATTGAGAGTGAACTAAGCAAGAAGTAAGCGAACCTATCCAGATCAATCAGAGCCGCTCATCATGAGCGAGTTAGACAAAGAATCTTAAATATCTGAGAACATAGAAATTCGTTGTTCATGTGAGTAACAGTAAAAGGGCGGACTCTTTCGAGTCCGCCCTTTTTGCCTTGGTGGAAACCCACATCTCAGAATCGAGATGTGGGACACCCAGTTTGTTGTGATCGCGCTTATTCGGCGGCGAGTTCTTCCTGTTCGCCTTCCATGCGCATCGCTTCGAGCTCGCGCTCTTCGGCGTCATGCGCTTCCTGGACTTCCTGCTGGATTTTGGCTGCCGCTTCTTCCAGTTCCGGTGAGAGCTGGACGTTGCGGTAGTACTCCATGCCGGTGCCGGCGGGGATGAGGCGACCGACGATGACGTTTTCCTTCAGGCCGCGGAGAGTATCCACAGCGCCGTTGATAGACGCCTCGGTGAGGACGCGGGTCGTCTCCTGGAAGCTGGCCGCGGAGATGAAGCTGTCCGTGGACAGCGACGCCTTCGTGATACCCAGCAGTAGAGGACGGCCTGTAGGAGGACGCAGCTGGTTATTGTTGCAGCGCTCGCGCTCCGCGTCGTAACGGAAGCGGTCGACCTGCTGCTCGAGGAGGAAGGTGGAATCACCCACTTCGTCGATCTTGACCCAGCGAAGCATCTGGCGAACGATCACCTCGATGTGCTTATCCGAGATGGCCACGCCCTGCAGACGGTAGACTTCCTGGATTTCGTTCACCAGGTAGCGCTGCAGTTCCTTCTCACCGAGAACAGCAAGAACGTCATGCGGGTTGAGCGGACCGTCGAACAGCTTTTCGCCGGCTGCCAGACGCTCGCCTTCCTGCACGTTGACGTAGATGCTGCGCGGCACGGAGTACTCACGCTCTTCGCCCGTGTCGCCGGTGATGTAGATCTTGCGCTGGCCCTTGACCACGTCGCCAAAGCGAACCACACCGTCGATCTCGGCAATTGTGGCCGTCTCGCGCGGCTTACGCGCTTCGAACAGTTCCACAACGCGCGGCAGACCGCCCGTGATGTCCTTGGTACGGGTGGACTCACGCGGGATCTTGGCGAGGATGTCGCCCGGTCCCACTTCCTGTCCATCCTGCACCATCAGGTTCGCGCGGCTCGGCATGAGATAACGCTTCTTGCCACCGTCTGAACCGTTGACGAGCAGCGCTGGCTGACGCTTTTCATCCGGAGCGTCCGCAACCACCAGGCGCGACAGGCCGGTGACTTCGTCCACTTCGTCGTTGAGCGTGACACCTTCCTGCAGGTCCTTGAACTGGATGGTGCCGCCGATTTCCGTGACGATGGAGTAGGTGTACGGATCCCACTCGCCGAGCGTGGTGCCGATCTCAACCTGAGCACCATCTTCCACGCGCAGCTTTGCACCGTAGACGATGGGGTAACGCTCGCGTTCGCGGCCCTTGTCGTCAATGATGGCAACCTGACCCGAACGGTTCATGGCAACCAGGCTGCCGTCCTTGGCGCGAACGGTGGAAAGGTTAATGAACTTAACCGCTCCGGCGTTCTTCGCGTCGAGGTGCGACTGGTCCGAAACTCGCGATGCCGTACCACCCACGTGGAAGGTACGCATGGTGAGCTGCGTTCCGGGTTCACCGATGGACTGAGCAGCGATAACGCCAACAGCTTCGCCCATTTCCACCAGCTTGCCCGAGCCGAGGTTACGGCCGTAGCAGAGCTTGCAGACGCCACGCTTCGATTCGCAGGTGAGCACTGAGCGGATCTTCACCTTCTCAATACCAGCAGCCTGGATCTCAGTAGCAAGCTGTTCATCGATCTCCTTGTTGGCACCGATGACGATCTTGCCTTCCTGGTCCTTGTACTCCTCGGTCGTTACACGGCCGATGATACGGTCGCGCAGCGGCTCGATGATTTCACCGGCTTCGATGATCGGTAGAACGTAGATGCCCTGCTTAGTGCCGCAATCGCTCTCGGTGATGATGACGTCCTGCGCCACGTCAACGAGACGACGGGTCAGGTAGCCCGAGTCAGCGGTCTTCAACGCGGTATCCGCAAGGCCCTTACGCGCGCCGTGCGTCGAGATGAAGTACTGCTGCACCGTGAGGCCTTCACGGAAGTTCGCGGTAATCGGAACTTCAATGATTTCGCCCGAGGGCTTGGCCATCAGACCACGCATACCGGAGAGCTGACGGATCTGCTGCTTCGAACCACGCGCACCGGAGTCGGCCATGATGTAGATCGGGTTCATGGCTCCTTCCTTGTCCGCGCGCTTCATGTTGTTGAACATCTCATCGGCAACGCGTTCGGTAACACCCGACCACATCTGGATGACCTTGTTCGAACGCTCACCGTTGGTGATGGCACCGTCAAGGTACTGCTGCTGCACAGCAATGACCTGCTTTTCCGCTTCGTGCACCACGGTGTACTTCGACTCCGGGATCACCATGTCGTCAAGACCGACCGAGAGGCCGGAACGCGTGGCGAACTGGAAGCCAAGCTCCTTGATGCGGTCGAGCGCCTTCACCGTGACTTCGAGGCCCAGGTTCAGGTAGCAGTAGTTGATGAGCTGGCCGATGCCCTTCTTCTTCAACAGACCGTTCACGTACGGCATGCCTTCCGGCAGAGCGTCGTTCAGGATGGCGCGGCCCACGGTGGTGTTGATGAACTGCTTGTTGTAGTCCACCACTTCCGTGTGCGTCAGATCCTGATCGTCGTATGCCGTCGTCAGGTCAAGCACGGGGCCGGTGTAGCGCAGACGGATTGGCGTCAGCGTCTCAACCTGCTTGGCTTCGAGAGCCATCAGCACTTCTTCAATGTTCGCGAAGACGCGGCCTTCACCCCTGGCGCCAACCTTGGCCTTGGTCAGGTAGTACAGACCAAGAACCATGTCCTGCGTGGGCACCGTGATGGGCTGACCCGACGCGGGCGACAGGATGTTGTGCGCCGCGAGCATCAGCACCGATGCTTCAACCTGCGCTTCCGGCGACAGCGGAATATGCACAGCCATCTGGTCACCGTCGAAGTCGGCGTTGAACGCCGTGCAGACGAGCGGATGAATCTTGATGGCCTTACCTTCGACGAGCACAGGCTCAAACGCCTGGATGCCGAGGCGATGCAGTGTGGGAGCGCGGTTCAGCAGGACCGGGTGATCCTTGATGACCTCTTCCAGGATGTCCCAGACGATGGGCTCCTGCATCTCCACCATTTCCTTGGCCTGCTTGATGGTGGTGCAGTGGCCGGTCTGCTCAAGGCGGTGATAGATGAAGGGCTTGAAGAGTTCAAGCGCCATCTTCTTCGGCAGACCGCACTGGTGCAGCTTCAGCTCCGGACCGACGACGATCACGGAACGTCCGGAGTAATCCACACGCTTACCGAGCAGGTTCTGACGGAAGCGACCCTGCTTACCCTTGAGGGTGTCAGAGAGCGACTTCAGCGGACGGTTGTTTGCACCGCGCAGCACGCGGCCACGACGGCCGTTATCAAACAGCGCGTCGACAGCTTCCTGCAACATGCGCTTTTCGTTGCGCACGATGACTTCAGGAGCATGCAGGTCCATCAGCTTCTTCAGACGGTTGTTACGGTTGATCACGCGGCGATACAGATCGTTGAGATCCGAAGTCGCGAAGCGGCCACCGTCCAGCGGCACGAGCGGACGCAGCTCAGGCGGGATCACGGGGATCACGTCGAGGATCATCCACTGCGGCTTGTTGTCGCTGCGGCGGAATGCCTCAACGACCTTGAGACGCTTGGCGTACTTTAGCTTCTTCTGAAGGCTCTGTTCGACCTTCATTTTCTCGCGCATCTCGATGGCGAGCTCTTCAATCTCAACGCGCTTCAGCAGTTCCTTGATAGCTTCCGCACCCATCATGGCCTTGAAGCCGGAGGGGCGGTACTGCTGGTCGAGCTCGCGGAAACGCTGCTCGTCCTTGATGATTTCGCGCTCCTTCACGGGCGCATCACCGGCGTCGATCACGACGTAGGACTCGAAGTAGAGAACGGCTTCGAGCTCACGCAGAGAGATGTCGAGCAGATGGCCGATACGCGACGGCAGGCCCTTGAAGAACCAGACGTGCGAGCAGGGCGATGCCAGCTCGATGTGGCCCAGGCGCTCACGACGAACCTTGGACAGTGTGACTTCGACGCCGCACTTGTCGCAGATAACGCCGCGGTGCTTCATGCGCTTGTACTTGCCGCAGAGGCATTCCCAGTCCGTGATGGGTCCGAAGATGCGGGCGCAGAAGAGGCCATCGCGTTCGGGCTTGAAGGTACGGTAGTTGATGGTTTCCGGCTTCGTCACCTCACCGTGCGACCACGAACGAATCTTCTCGGGGGAGGCGAGCGAGATTCGGATCGAGTCGAAGTCGGTGATGGGGCCGGACATTTCAAACGGGCTTGAACGGAACATGTAGTTAGTCTCCGTGCAGTTGCGGTTCTGTGGGGAACCGGTCCTGCGGTTGGTACTGCTTCTTCGCGGTCACTTGTGGCGGGCCGCATGCCCATTCCAAAACTCTGTGCACGCGAACCAGGTGTCGAGGGATTTGCACCCCTCGACACCGATCCGGCGTTTAGTCGGCGGCTGCCGCGATGGGCATCGTCGGGATCTTCTTCAGGTCTTCCTGCTTGACGAGTTCCACGTCAAGGCAGAGCGACTGCAGCTCGCGGATGAGCACGTTGAACGATTCCGGCACGCCGGGTTCGATCGCCGCTTCGCCCTTCACGATGGCCTCGTAAATCTTCGTACGTCCGAAGACGTCATCCGACTTGGCCGTGAGCAGTTCCTGCAGGATGTAAGCCGCGCCGTATGCTTCCAGCGCCCACACTTCCATCTCACCGAAGCGCTGTCCGCCGAACTGTGCCTTACCACCCAGCGGCTGCTGCGTGATGAGGGAGTACGGTCCGATGGAACGAGCGTGGATCTTGTCGTCCACAAGATGCGACAGCTTCAGCATGTAGATGTAGCCAACGGTGGCCGGCTGTTCGAACGCATCGCCGGTCATACCGTCGAAGAGTTCTGTCTTACCGGAAGAAGGCAAACCAGCCGCTGCAAGCAGCGCCTTGATTTCGCTCTCCTGTGCGCCGTCGAACACCGCAGTGCCGAACCAGATGCCGCGCTTCATGCCCTTGGCCACGCGGAGCGTCATCTCATCATCTAGCTCCAGGAGCTGGTTCAGAGCGGCGGTCTTCGCAAAGCGAGCCTTGAAGATTTCACGTACCTCGTTGGCATCCGCAGCCGCCTGCGCCATCTCGGCAATCTTCGCGCCAAGCGTGTGCGCAGCCCAACCGAGGTGCGTTTCCAGAATCTGCCCCACGTTCATACGCGAAGGCACACCCAGGGGATTCAGCACGATCTCTACCGGCGTTCCATCCGGCAGGTACGGCATGTCTTCCTCAGGCAGGATGCGAGCAACCACACCCTTGTTGCCGTGACGACCGGCCATCTTGTCGCCCACCGAGAGGCGGCGCTTCATGGCGATGTACACCTTCACCATCTTGATGACGCCAGGCGAAAGCTCATCGCCCTTCTGCATCTTGCTGATCTTCTCGTTGGTGATCTTGCGCAGAACGTCGATCTGACGCGAGGTCATCTCTTCGATCTCGTCGATCTGCTCGTTCACGCGCGGATCCTTGTCGGCGTAGCGAATACGCTTCAGGTTACGCGTGCTGATCAGCTCGATGGTGTCGCGATCGAGGATGTCGCCCTTGGAGAGCAGCTTCTTGTTGGTGCGCTCGTCATGCAGGTCAGCCTGCACTTCCTTGCCACCCAGAATTGCCTCAAGACGCTTCAGGCGCTCATCGGTCAGGATTCGGATTTCGTCCGCCAGGTTCTTCTCCAGGCGTTCGATCTGCTCCTGCTCAATCAACTTGGCGCGCTCGTCCTTCTCCTGTCCCTTGCGGGAGAAGATGCGGACGTCCACGACCGTGCCTTCGATACCCGGAGGGCACGTCAGCGAAGCATCGCGTACATCGCCGGCCTTCTCACCGAAGATGGCGCGCAGCAGCTTCTCTTCCGGCGTCAGCTGAGTTTCGCCCTTCGGCGTGACCTTGCCCACAAGGATGTCGTTGTGACCAACCTTCGCGCCGATGCGGATGATACCCGACTCGTCCAGGTCACGCAGAGCGTGCTCAGAAACGTTCGGGATATCGCGCGTGATTTCTTCCGGTCCCAGCTTCGTGTCGCGCGCTTCGATCTCGAACTCCTCGATGTGGATCGAGGTGTAGTAGTCCTCGCGGACCAGCTTTTCCGAGATGAGGATCGCGTCCTCGAAGTTGTAACCACGCCACGGCATGAACGCGACGAGCACGTTACGACCAAGGCCAAGCTCACCCTGCTCCGTGCAAGGACCGTCTGCGATTACCTGGCCCTTAAGAACACGGTCACCCTTGCGGACGATCGGCTTCTGGTTGATGCAGGTGTTCTGGTTCGAGCGCTTAAACTTTGTGAGCTGATAGATGTCCGAACCCACCTCACGCGACAACTGCGTGGGATGATGCTCGCCCTCAACGCGCACGATGATGCGCTCGGAATCGACCGAGTCAATGATGCCGTTACGGCGAGCAAGGATCACAGCACCCGAATCGCGAGCCGTGACGCCTTCCATACCGGTACCGACGAACGGAGCTTCCGCCATCAGCAACGGCACCGACTGGCGCTGCATGTTCGCACCCATCAGGGCGCGGTTCGCGTCGTCATGCTCAAGGAACGGCACGAGCGATGCGGCAACCGACACAAGCTGCTTCGGCGACACGTCAATGTAATCGATCTCGCTCTTGGGAACGAGTACGAAGTTGCCCTGACGACGTGCGTTGACCAGGTCTTCCACGAGCTTGCCGTTTTCATCCATGGTCACGTTCGCCTGCGCGATCGTGTGACGATCCTCTTCCCATGCCGACAGGTAGAAGCTGAACGGCTCGGTCTCAAGAACGCGCTTGCCATCCTTTGCAAGCTGCTGCTTGAGAGCGCGCGCCTCGTTGATCTCAATGGGATCACCCTGGCGGAAGCCGCTCTCACCAGCATTGGTGACAGCAACATAATCGACCACCTGGCCGTCCTTGACCTTGCGGTAAGGCGACTCGATGAAGCCGTACTCGTTGATGCGCGCAAAGCAGCTCAGCGACGAGATCAGACCGATGTTCGGGCCTTCCGGCGTTTCGATCGGGCAGATACGGCCGTAGTGCGTCGGATGCACGTCGCGGACTTCGAAGCCTGCACGTTCACGCGACAGACCACCCGGTCCAAGGGCCGACAGGCGGCGCTTGTGCGTGATTTCGCTCAGCGGGTTCGTCTGATCCATGAACTGCGAGAGCTGCGACGATCCGAAGAACTCGCGGATCGCAGCCATCACCGGCTTGGCGTTGATGAGATCGTGCGGCATCGCCGTCGACATCTCCTGGTACACGCTCATCTTTTCCTTGATGGCGCGTTCCATACGCACAAGACCGATACGGAACTGGTTCTCCATCAGCTCACCCACCGCGCGAACGCGACGGTTGCCGAGATGATCGATGTCATCCACAAGGCCGATGTTCTTACGCAGCTTCAGCAGGTAACGGATGGTGCCGTAGAAATCTTCCGGCGTCAGCGTACGCTTGTCGAGATTCGTTGCGTCCTGGTTCTCGTACAGCTTGATGTTGAACTTCAGACGGCCCACGCGCGAGAAGTCATACTTGCGCGGATCGAAGAACATGCCTTCGAACAGGGCAGTCGCGGTGTCCAGCGTCGGCGGATCGCCCGGACGCAGCTTGCGGTAGATCTCGATGAGAGCTTCTTCCGGCTTGCGCACCGAGTCACGCTTCAGCGTGTTTGTGATGATGTTGCCAACGTCGTCCTTCTCCGGGAAGAAGACTTCAAAGCTGGTAGCGCCACTCTGCAGTGTCTTGTGCAGCTTGTCCGCGCCAGCTTCCTGGTTGGCCTCATACAGCAACTCACCCGTGGTCAGATCGACCACATCGGCCGCGAAGATCGAGCCATCAAAGTCGCTCTGGGCAACTTCAATTTCCGTGACGCCGCCCGCGCGCAGCTTGTTCAGCAGCGCGGTGCTGATCTTGCGGCCAGCAGCGACGATTTCCGTGCCGTCCGTGCCGTTGATCGCATTTGCAGGCTTCACGCCAACGATATTGGTTGCGCCTTCAGCAGGGATCTGCCAGAACAGCTTGCCATCGCGAATCTGGATGGTATCTGCGGTGTAGAACGTCTTGAGGATCGCCTCGTCCGTACGCAGGCCGAGCGCGCGCAGGAAGATGGTTCCCAGGAACTTGCGCTTACGGTCGATGCGGACGTACAGGATGTTCTTCTGGTCGTACTCGAACTCGACCCAGCTTCCGCGATAAGGGATGATCTTGCCCAGGAAGTAGGTGCGGTTGTTCGCCGTCTCAAAGAAGACGCCGGGCGAACGGTGCAACTGCGATACGATGACACGCTCGGTGCCGTTCACGATGAACGTACCGTTGGCCGACATCAAAGGGATGTCGCCAAAGAAGACTTCCTGCTCCTTCATGTCGCGCAGGGTCTTCACGCCCGTCTCCGGGTCCTTGTCGTAAATCTTCAGGCGGATGGTGACCTTCAGCGGAGCACTGTAGGTCATACCACGCTCTTCACACTCTGCCTGGTCATACTTCAACTGCAGACCCACCGGGTCACCGCACTTGGTGCAGAAGTCCGGCGTGTTCTTGTTGTACGTGCCGCAATAGTGGCAGAGCACATCGCCCGGGTGGAAGGGGTCCGTGATGACCATGTGGCCGCAGGTGGTGCAGGCCGTGCGCAGGTGGTTCAGACCTTTCAGGTAGCCGCACTTGCACTCCCAGTTGCCGATGGAGTAATCGACAAACTCCAACTCCGACACGTTGCGGAAGTCGGTGATTGGGAACACAGAAGTGAAGACCGACTGCAGACCATTATCCTCGCGCTCCTGGGGGAGCTTATCCATCTGGAGGAAGCGCTCATAGCTGCGACGCTGGACCTCGATCAGATTCGGGATCTGGATTGCGGTTGGGATCTTGGAAAAGTCGAGACGGCTGCGGAGTGCGCGCGTTTCGGTGTTGCTTGCCATACGTTGTAGACTCCCCTTGTTCGTGCCGAGGCCTCCCTGCCGATTTCCACCGCATCCGATGCGGTAGAGTTTCGATTGAGAGCCGAAACATAGCCGTGTGGGCGGCTGTTTCGTGGGTGGTGTGCGCTTAAAGTTCCTGCGGAGGCTCTGCCCCGGTGCGAGTTCCGCGCGCAATTGAGATGGGCTTGATGCCCGTTTGGGTAATACGAAGCTTGTCTTTCAGTTACTGCTGATTTCCTGCCATTACAGTGCTACGCCGGTGTGCGCGGTCTGCTCGGAGGTTTCTCCGGAAACGCGAAATGGCTCACAGGGACAGGAAAGCCCGTGAGCGCAAGATCCGACTTTTGCACCAGTTCAAATTTGCTAAAAATAACTGCCGCCCTTGTTACCTTCTCGCTGCCTGGCGGGGCAGGAGACTTGAGGCGTTGACTGCACGATAAACCTCCGCCGCCTGAGGTATACCGCGACCGGTTCTGGCTTGAACCGGAGAAGGTCCGAATGTCGTTTTGAGGCCGACCGTCGCGCCGTTACGCAGTCCTACGCAGGGCGGTCTTCTTCCAAACGAAAGAATACTGCTTTCGTGAATAGAAAGCAAATCGTATACACGGCAAAGGGCTCCCGGCGCGAACGCCGGGAGCCGCATTGGCCGGAACTACTTGATTTCGACAGTTGCGATGCCGTCAAACTTCTTGGCGATCGCTGCTGCGTCATCCTTGGAAATGTTCTCCTTCAGGGGCTTAGGAGCACCGTCAACCAGGTCCTTTGCTTCCTTCAGGCCAAGAGCGGTCACTTCACGGACAGCCTTGATGGTGTTGATCTTGTTCGCGCCGGCATCCTTCAGGATAACGGTGAACTCGGTCTTCTCTTCTGCTGCCGGAGCGGCTGCGCCGCCGCCTGCTGCAGGAGCAACTGCCACAGCTGCTGCTGCTGCCGAAACGCCGAGGCGCTCTTCAAGCTTCTTCACGAGCTCAGCTGCTTCGAGCAGGCTCAGGCTAACGATTGCGTCTTCCAACTGCTGGATGTCTGCCATGATGTTTTTCCTTTTAATTCAATCTGGATACTGCTGATTACGTCCCCGGAATCCAATTGCTATTCCGGCTGCCCTTCCCGTATTCAAGGTTTCCGATGCGCCCAGACTTGCGCCCCTTGAAACAGTCACGACAAAACTTGTTGCGAACCCGGCGATACCCTGCCGGGCCAAACTTTTATCCCTCTGCGGGAGCTTCGTCAGCAGCGGCTTCTGCCTGCTCGGAAGCGCCTTCTGCATCGGCTGCCGGAGCAGCTTCTGCTACAGCCGCGACCGGAGCCGCGCCGCCCAGCTTGTTCTGTTCCACGGCCTGGTTGATCACTACAGCCAGATCGCGACCGGTTGCGTTGATGACCGTAGCCAGACGCTGCGCCGGAGCGTTGATAAGGAACAGCAGCTTCGAGAAGAGCTCTTCCTTGCCCGGCATGGTTGCCAGCTGGTTCACTTCCGCAACGGAAAGAACCTTGCCGTCCACGATGCCCAGCTTGAAGGTGAACTGCGAGTTGTCCTTCACCCAGGTGCTCAGAGCCTTCGCCAGAGCCACCGGATCGCCGGAGGTGTATGCGATGGAGCTGACGCCTTTCAGGCCGCCCAGCGCACTCTCAATCTGTGTGCCCTCGCCAGCCTTGGGAGCCAGCTTGTTCTTCAGCACCTGATACTTGCCGCCCGCGTTGCGGACAGTCTTACGGAGATCAACATCCTTTGCCGCGGTCATCGCGGTGAAGGTGCCGATGATGGCAGCGGTCGCGCCCTGCAGCTCGCCCGCGAGCGCCGCAACCTTCTCCTGCTTCTTCTGCTTGGTCAATGCCATTGTCTTAGCCTCTAGCTCTTAGCTTTTAGCTACTAGCTCAATCTATGTCGGGAGCGAACCTGCCGCCTACCCGCGAATCTTCACTCAGCAGAGTCTCAGCTAAAAGCCAGAAGCTAATAGCTAAAAGCTCGCTCCTACGCCTTTGCGGCAGCCTCAGCGACAGCCTGATCCAGCTCAATGCCAGGGCCCATCGTGGACGAGATGTACATCGCCTTAATGTACTTGCCCTTGGCGGCAGCCGGCTTCGCCTTCACCACAGCGCCGATCACGGTCATTGCGTTCTCGACCAGCTTCTCCGCTTCAAAGGAGCTCTTACCCACCGGAACGTGAACCAGCGCGGTCTTGTCTGCGCGGAACTCCACCTTACCGGCCTTGATTTCCTTCACAGCAGCAGCCACATCGGTGGTCACAGTGCCCGTCTTCGGGTTCGGCATCAGGCCACGGGGACCAAGCACCTTACCGAGACGACCGATCGAACGCATCATGTCCGGCGTTGCGATCAGGGCGTCGAAATCTGTCCAGGATTCCTTCTGGATCTTCTCCACGAGCTCTTCACCGCCGACAATATCCGCACCAGCTTCTGTAGCCAGACGCTGGTTTTCCGCGGTCGAAATCACGGCAACCTTCTTCGTCTTGCCCAGGCCATGCGGCAGCAGAACGGTCGCGCGAACCATCTGGTCAGCGTGACGCGTGTCTACGCCAAGGCGCAGGGTAATGTCGACGTTCTCATCGAACTTCGCGTACTTGATCTTCTGCAGGAGGGGGACTGCGTCCGTCAGGGCGTAGGTGCGGGGCTCAACAGCCGCGCGCGCCTTAGCCAGATTCTTCGAAATCTTGCGTGCCATTCCTATTCCTTTGTCTCCCACCGCCTGAACCATTGGACAAAGCGGGCTGATGGATTCTTCTAGCCCAGCGGGCATGCCTCGCGCTGACATCCGGACTTTCGTCCACTTACAGCGAGGGCCCCGCCCTTTGTCCGCAGCGTAATTTTCACGCTGAACCCGTCCCGAATTGCGATTACTCAACTGCTGCGGGGAACGAGCCGTTCGGCCGTGGTGTTGGACGGAAGCTGCTTTCGCAACTTCCATGTATTCGAGGACCGCAGGCACTAGGCACACACGGAGGCTCGGACACTCTTATCAGTATGCAGCAGGAGGGATAAAATGTCAAGGATGATGCCATTTCACCGTGCGTCTGCGTAAAAACCTTTCCACACCCGTGATTTCTTCCATCACTAAAACAAGAGGAGAAACACGAGAAACGGATAATAAAGGGCATGGAGTCTGCGACTTAGCCCAATAATTAAGAATGGCACGCCAGTTGCTTATCCCTATGTAGACGCGAGGCGGACCACCGTCTCCAGCAACTTCCCGGAGGACTGCAGCTATGGCTATCGCAACAACTGCTCCCACGTCTGTTCGTCATCAGGCTGCCTGGCTTCCTGTACTTTTCGGTATCGCCGTTATTTGCGCCGAATCCACTAATACGATGGGCGCGAACCACACAGGCATCTGGCTGTCTCAGCTTGCCGCGTGGTCCGGTCATCCGGGCGGCCCGTTTGCCCTGATCAACCATCTCCTGCGCAAGTCGGGCCATTTTACCGGCTATGGCCTGCTGGGAATCTTCTTTGCGCGTGGCTGGTACTCCGTACTGCGGCGCCGCCTGGTTGCCAGTTGGAGCACGCTTCGTTTACGCGCAGCGATGTTCGGCATCCTCTCAACGGCTGTGGTTGCCTCTGCTGATGAGATCCACCAGATCTTCTTGCCGACGCGCGGCGCGTCTGTGTGGGACGTCCTGCTCGATACCAGCGGGGCCGTGGTGTTAAATACCCTGTTTCTTGCGTTTTTGGCGGCGCGGCGCAATGCCCTGCTGCATCCGCAAGCCCAGTTCATCACGCTGGGATTGTCCTTTGCGCAGTTGCCAGAGCAGTTTGCAAACTCGCACGATGTACGTGTCCTGCGCGTTCAGTCTGCGAAGGGGATCGCCGAACTCCGCCGCGGTGTGCGTAATACAAAACGCTGGTCCGCGCCGTCTCTTCGGACACCTACCTTTATTCGCTTGCAGAGCGTAACAACTTCCCTATCAAGAAAGACAGAAGAATAAAACAAACCGCACCGGAAGTATCGAGCCAGACGTCGGATACCATCCCGGTGCGGTCTGCCATGAAGCTTTGGTGCAGCTCATCCAGCGACGCCACCAGCGTGGTGCAGGCAATGGCCATCACCATGGCATAGCCCCGCCAAACGCTCTCCGCACGATGCTTCATGGGTACCAGCCAGAAGAGTAACCATGCTCGCAACCATGCGAGTCCAAGCAGACCGTAGCCAGTGAAATGGCCTGTCTTACGGATGTGATGGTGGATCTCCAGCCATCGTGTATCGGATACCTGTCCTGCAATCGCCTGATAGAGCGCGCGCAGCCATCCCGAGGTGTGATCGGAGGAGAAGGCGTGCGTTGATTCAATCGCGATAGCCGCCAGCATGGCCAGGACCGGCAACCATGTACGGAACAGCCAGACCCAAAATGTTCGGGCCCCGGGAGCTTCGTCTCCTCCTATCAAAATGGGGCGCTTCATGCGGTTGCTGACGAAGCAGTGTCGTCACTCTCCTGCAGGAGGTAGCGAACAATGATGCTCGCTGCAGGTATGACAAGCAACAGGTAGAACGGTACGAAGATACGGATTTCCTTAATGGACCCGACGGCATACCAGAGCGGCAGGTAAAGCAAAGATGCCCCAAGACAAATCCAGTCAACAGGACGCAGCAAGCGACGCTGCACAAACGCTCCCCAATAGATGGGCACAACCGGCAGGGTAGCGGTCACGAATGTCACCAGGAAAGTACGAGTCAGGTTCATTCTCCACATGAACACGGGAGTGCCCGGCGGATAGATGAGATGGGGAAACGCTACACGTTGCATATAGAGCTGTACGCCGCCAGCGATGAGTGCAATTGCTGCTCCAATCCCCACCATCAGCCAGCGTGGCCCCAGCCGATCCAACAGCCCACACACTGCCAGCAAAAACAGCGCAGCTCCTAACGTGAATGCCACGTCGCTGCGGACCACTCCCTGCCACGCACTGAGCAGGAGTAATGGCGCAAGGAAGAACCGCTTGTCCGCGACGCGTTGAAGAATCCACACCGCACATACGAGGAAAAACGCGGATGGGATAGTTACATTCCGGAGCCAGTCCATCGTCCACACGAATGGAAAGTGTGCCGCGGCAAGAGCCATTGAGATCGCCGCCACCCTGCGCGGATAGGCTGTTCGCGAAAGGCTGTAGCCACTGGCCACAAGGCTATACAGAAGGATCAGGGCAGCAGACCCAAACAGAAAATCAAACGACGCTAAAATCCCGGCAAGAGAAAAACCTGGCACTATCCCCTTCACCAGATGCATGAGAAAAGGAATACCCACACGGTAGGCTTCTGGAGCATAGACATGATGGAGTTCCTCTGCCTGGCTCAACGTCGGCGTTATCTGTTCCAGTTGCGCCCAACGCTCCCGGATCACCCGCGCAAGCACCAGCATGGAACAAAACACATAAAACAACACAACAAAGCGCTCTCTACGGAGAGAGGCGCGTCCTTCTATCTGCTGCATCGAGTCAAGCAATGTGTATCCTCACCGGTTCTCAGATCCACGGGCGAAAACCGTTTAAACAATCGGGATTTCAGCTACTGTAGCATTCGGAATTTGCTTGCATGTAAAGCCGGAAAAGGGCCACAACGGTATGTGGCCCTCTCCTGCGATTCAGTATCGAAATCTGATTTATGCAGCTTCGCTGTTCTCGTCGCCGCCCTGCTCGGCAAGCTGCTTCTGCAGCTCTTCGCGCTTCTTCGTCTTCAGGTCTTCACGCTTCTGCTGCTTCGCGCCCAGTTCCTTCTCAGCGCCCAGCAGCTCGATGATGGCCTTTTCGCCGCCATCGCCCTGACGGAAGCCCGCCTTCACGATGCGCAGATAGCCGCCCTGACGATCGCCGTAACGCGGAGCCACGGTCGCAAACAGACGCGTCACGGACGCGTCCGTCATCAGGAACGCAAGAGCCTGACGACGCGAATGCACATCGCCCTTCTTGCCCAGGGTAATCATCTTTTCAATCAGCGGGCGAACAGCCTTGGCCTTGGCCAGGGTCGTCTCCACGCGATCTTCAATCAGAACCGAGGTGACCAGGTTGCGCAGAAGTGCGCGGCGGTGGCTCGGATTCCGTCCAAGTTTATTTCCAGCTTTGCGATGACGCATAGTACTTACCTTCCAATTTCAAATTCGACGGCTCGCACTGGAGCGCATCGCTAACACTTAGCTTTTAGCCACTAGCTCTTAGCTTATCGCTTCTGGCGAATACCCAGAAGGAAGCTAAGTGCTTCGCTCTGCCGCTGGCTCTTAACTCATTGCGTTAAGAGCCAGCGACTAAGAGCTTAGAAGTTTTCCGTCTCCGGCATCACGAGGTCGTCCTCGTCTTCTTCGTCTTCTTCATCATCGAAGTTGCCGAAGGAGGCTGCCAGCGTTGCCGCAGGCAGAACCGAGGTCGGTCCCGGGACCGGGTTGCCCTGTTCGTCGATCTTCATGCCGAGCGAAAGGCCCATCTGAGCAAGGATTTCCTTGATCTCGTTCAGGCTCTTGCGGCCGAAGTTCTTCGTCTTCAGCATCTCGGCTTCGGTCTTCTGAATCAATTCACCGATCGTCGAGATGTTTGCGTTCTTCAGGCAGTTGTAGCTGCGAACCGAAAGTTCCAGTTCTTCCACCGAACGGTTCAGGTTGTCGTTACGCAGAGCCGGGCCGTCGTGCGATCCATCCAGGCCGCTCTCCAGTTCCTCTTCAAAGTTGATAAAGATCGTCATGTGATCCTTCATCAGCTTTGCCGAGAGACCGAGCGCATCCGCCGGAAGCACCGTGCCGTTCGTCCAGATTTCGATGGTCAGCTTGTCATAGTCGGTGATCTGACCGAGACGTGCCGCCTCAACTGCGTAGTTCACCTTACGTACAGGCGAGTGAACCGAATCCACCGGGATGAAGCCGATGCCAAGATCCGGATCAAAATTCTTGTCTGCCGAAACGTAGCCGCGGCCACGCTTCAAGCGCATTTCCATGTCCAGCTTGCCGCCTTCGGACACGGTTGCGATGTAGATGTCCTTGTCCAGGATCTCTACGTCGCCGTCCGCTTCGATCATGCCACTGGTAACAACACCGGGCTGGTCTGCGCGGAGGTACAGAGCCTTCGGGCCGTCGCCGTTCAGCTTGAACGGGATCTGCTTCAGGTTCAGGATGATGTCGGTCGCGTCTTCCACCACACCGGTGATCGACTGGAACTCGTGCAGCACGCCTTCAATCTTCACAGCAGTAACTGCGGCGCCTTCAATGGAGCTGAGCAGGGTGCGGCGCAGGCTGTTGCCTACTGTCGTACCAAAGCCACGCTCAAAGGGCTGCGCGCTGAACTTACCGTACTTCTCCGTCAGCGTTTCGGTGTCAACCGCAAGACGCTTCGGCTTCTGAAAACCTCTCCACAACATGGGGTACTCTCCTCATTTCCTGGCTTCAACACAACCGCGAAGCATTTTGCGATGCGTGAAGGTCGGTTCCTTCGGTTGAGTCACTTCAGGGAACCCTGTATTGCTACAGAGCCCCAGGTGGGACTTACGGCCATAACATCGAGTGGCCGTGCCTCGATCCGAAGCAGCTACGCGGCAGATGCGGGCGAACCCGCATCTGCCGCTATGGCTTACTTCGAGTACAGTTCGACGATCAGCTGCTCGTTGACCGGGATCTGGATCTCTTCGCGCTTCGGCAGAGCGATCACCTTCACGGAACGGGCTTCACGATCAATCTGCAGCCAGGTGGGCTGCGCCAGACCTGCGTGGAACTGTGCTGCACCTTCCACGATGTCGAGCTTCTTCGTTGCTTCCTTCAGCTCGACCGTGTCGCCGACCTTAACCTGATAGGAAGGAATATTCACCTTCTTGCCGTTCACCAGCACATGGCCGTGACGGACAATCTGACGGCTCTGGCGACGCGACAGGGCAAAGCCCGCGCGGTACACCAGTGCATCCAGACGACGCTCAAGCTGCTGCAGCAGCAGTTCGCCGGTAACGCCGGTCTTGTTCGATGCCTTCTCGTAGTAAGCGCGGAACTGCGATTCCAACGTGAAGTAGATGCGCTTTGCCTTCTGCTTTTCACGAAGCTGCAGACCGTAGCCCACAATCTTCTTCGCGCGTGCCTGGCCATGCTGCCCCGGGGGGAAGTTGCGCTTGTCGATGGCGCACTTCTCGGAGAAGCAACGCGAACCCTTCAAAAACAGCTTGACGCCATCGCGCCGGCAAAGACGGCAGACAGCTCCTGTATAACGTGCCATTGAATCTTTCTCTCTTTCCTGACTTCAGGTGACGATCGCTTTACAGGCCGGCAGCCCTTCATCGCGATCCAAATTACGCTTCCTCGTCTCTGTCGTTGCTCTCGTTGCTCCCGTCCAAAAACGAGAGCAACGAAAAACGCGAGCAACGAAAGAAACAAAATCTTACACGCGGCGACGCTTCGGCGGGCGGCAGCCGTTGTGCGGGATCGGCGTGACGTCGCGGATGCTACGCACATCGATACCGGCAGCAGCCAGCGCACGTACTGCCGACTCGCGGCCCGAACCGGGGCCGGAAACGCGCACGTCCACCGAACGCAGACCGTGATCGCGAGCAGCGGTGGCAGCGTTCATAGCAGCCTGCTGTGCCGCGAACGGCGTGCCCTTACGCGATCCACGGAAGCCGAGCGAACCCGAGCTCTTCCAGCTGAGCGTGTTGCCCTGCTGGTCTGTGATGGTCACGATGGTGTTGTTGAACGATGCCTGGATGAATACCAGACCGTACGGGACATTTTTCCGTTCCCGCTTCTTAAACTTCTTGCCCTTGCCAGTCTTGCCGGCGCCTGCCTGCTTAGTTGCCTTAGCCATTACTTGGTCGCCTTCTTCTTTCCGGCAACCGTGCCCTTACGGGGGCCTTTGCGCGTGCGGGCGTTCGTGTGGGTGCGCTGTCCGCGAACAGGCAGGTTACGGCGGTGACGGATACCGCGGTAGCTCTGGATTTCCATCAGGCGCTTAATGTTCAGACCGATTTCCTTGCGGAGATCGCCTTCAATGCCGCCTTCCTGCTCGATGACTGCACGGATCTTGTTCAGCTCATCTTCGTCCAGCGTGCTTACCTTGCGCAGCGGATCAATTTCCGCCTTCGCAAGAATCTGCAGCGCGCGAGAGTCGCCGATTCCGTAGATATAAGTGAGTCCGATGCGTGCCTGCTTGTTGTTGGGCACATCGACTCCGGCAATACGTGCCATGTGTCTTTCCTCGTGTACTTCTTGGCCCTGACGCTGTCGTACAGGACCGGGTTATGCGGTGTGACCCGGGGTTCATCGCAAGCCTTTGCTTCGGCTAACTCGCCCCTGAGGAACGTCTTCACACTTAGAAAGTCCTGCCTAAGTGGAAGCCGCGGGTTCCGCGGTGTTTGTTACTCAAACAAGCTGCAGCAGGTTATCCCTGACGCTGCTTGTGCTTTGCGATTTCGCAGATCACTCGTACAACACCCTTGCGGTGAACGATCTGGCACTTGTCGCAAATCTTCTTAACGGAAGCGCGTACCTTCATTTGCTTCTTTCCTTCTTCAGCGGCTCATACTTCCGGCCGCTGTTCTGTTCTCGCTACGACTACTTGTAGCGGTACACAATTCGCCCGCGGTTCAAGTCATACGGGCTCAACTCAATAGCGACACGGTCCCCGGGGAGGATACGGATGAAGTTCTTGCGCATGCGGCCGGAAACGTGGGCCAGCACCTGGTGCTTGTTCTCCAGTTCCACCTTAAACATCGCGTTCGGCAGTGTCTCTACGACCACCGCCATGACTTCAATTGCATCTTCCTTCGGCAAACCGTCTCCTTGTAACTACTCAACCACTACAAACTTCACTTACTGCGTCAGGACGACCGGGCCATCTTTGGTAACAGCCACCGTGTGTTCGAAGTGGGCGCTCATGCTGCCGTCCGTCGTCACCGCGGTCCATCCGTCCTTCAACACCTTCACGTCAGCCGTTCCAGCGTTGATCATCGGCTCGATGGCAAGCACCATGCCCGCCTTGAGCTTCGTTCCTTTGCCACGCGTTCCGTAGTTCGGAACCTGCGGGTCTTCGTGCATGTTCCTGCCGATGCCGTGTCCCACAAAATCGCGGACCACGCCGTAACCTTCGGCTTCGCACATCTCCTGCACTGCGGCGCCAATATCACCAACTGTGCCACCGACGCGTACTTCCTGAATCGCCTGCTCAAGCGACGCCTTCGTCACATCCAGCAGCTTGCGTGTCTCCTGGCTGATTCGGCCCACGGGATAGGTGCCCGCCGCGTCCGAGTAATACCCTTCCAGAATCACGCCGCAGTCCACCGACACAATGTCGCCTTCCTGCAGAACCTTCTTCTCCGAGGGGATACCGTGGATCACCTCGCTGTTCACCGAAGTGCACAGGCAGCAGGGGTAATCGTTGTACCCCTTAAATGCCGGCTTACCACCCAGCTCACGAATCTTCGCCTCGGCAACGCGCTCCAGGTCCATGGTGGTAGCACCCGGCTTCACTGCCGCTTCCACTGCCATGTGGACCTGACGCAGGATGCGTCCGCTTGCACGCATCTTCTCGATTTCCTGCGGTGTTTTAATCGCGATCGCCATCGGTACTGCTTACATGCCCTCGCGCCGCAGACGCTTCAGCGCCGCGACGATTCGTTCCGTTACCACTTCCACTGGCTGCTCGCCATCCACGACCTCAAACCGGCCCCGGGCGCGATAATGCTCGATCACCGGCGCAGTCAGATCCGCAAACTGCCGCATCCGCTCCGCAAAAACCTCTTCGGTGTCATCCGGGCGCTGTACCAGCGGCTGACCATCCACATCATCAACTCCCTCCACTTGCGGAGGATTGGTGTAGATGTTGTAAATCCGCTTCGAAACGGGGCCCGTACGTCGACCAGTGATACGACGCAACAACTCATCATACCGAACTTCGATAGAGACTGCAACGACAGGAAGCCTGCCCGCTGGGGTCACTTCGCCATTCTGTCCTGGGAAACCATCTCCGGCAAGCTGTGCGTCCAGCCACTGCGCCTGCCCCAACGTTCGGGGAAAGCCGTCCAGAATGTAGCCCCGGGCCGCATCTGGCTGGCTTAAACGCAATGCCACCATACGGTTCACCAGCTCATCCGGAACGAAAATGCCCTGCGCCACCAGGTCCTGAAACTCGAGGCCTACCGGAGTCTTCTGCTTGATATTTTCGCGGATGATGTCGCCGGTGGAAATCTGCGGGATGCCCCACAGATCCATCAGTATCTGCGCCTGCGTTCCCTTGCCTACGCCGGGTGCGCCCAGAAGAAGCACCGGCCCAGGGATGAAGCCATCCACTGGAGCCGGGGTTTGATTCAGTACATGTTCTGCCACGTCTGCTTACCAGCTCCGCCGGCCACGGGAGCGGCCGCTCTTTGGTGTGAAGCCTTCGTAATGGCGCATGATCAACTGCGATTCGACCTGCTGCACGGTGTCCATGGCCACGCCCACTACGATCAGCAGCGACGTGCCGCCAAAGTAGAAGTTCACGCCCAGACCATTCGTGATCCAGTTGGGCAGACGGTCAAAGAACGGCCCTACCAGCCAGAGATGGTTCAGGTGCACACCGGAGATCATCATCTGCGGAATCAACTGAATGATGATCAGGTAGATGGCGCCCACCAGCGTGATACGCGTCAGGATGTCGTTGATGAAGTCGCTCGTACGACGACCGGGACGGATGCCGGGAATGAACCCGCCGTACTTGCGCAGGTTATCGGCAATGTCGTCCGGACGGAAGACGATGGAAATGTAGAAGTAGGCGAAGAAGATGATCGCCGCCGCGCTGAGAACCTGATACCAGGGCTCGCCCGGCTTCAGTCCATCGGCAATCACGCGGAAGAATGTGTGGTTCTGCACAAACTGCGTGTTCGCGAAGAGCAATGGCGCCGACAGGATCGACGACGCGAAGATCACCGGCATAACGCCACCGGAGTTCACCTTCAGCGGCAGGTGTGTCGACTGGCCACCCATCATCTTGCGGCCCACAATACGCTTCGCGTACTGCACCGGGATGCGCCGCTCCGACTTTTCGACAAACACGATGAAGTACACGACCCCAACCATCGCCACGATCAGTATGGCAATAGCCAGCGGCGTGAATCCGCCCCATGCTGAGTCGCGTGCCTTTTCGTAGAGGTCGTTGATACCGTTCGGCAGACCAGCCACGATACCCGTGAAGATCAACAGTGACATACCGTTGCCGATACCGCGCTCGGTAATCTGCTCACCCAGCCACATGATGAATGCCGTACCCGTTGTCAGCGTCAGCACGCAGAGCGCGATGAACGACTTCGAACCCATCGTCACCATCGGTGCGCCGGTGGTGGACTTGGTCAGCATCATGGCAATCGCGAACGACTGCACAATGGCCAGCAGAACTGTTACGTAGCGGGTCCACTGCGTGATCTTGCGGCGACCCACTTCGCCTTCCTTCTGCAGCTTTGCCAGCGGCTCATAGATCACCGTCAGCAACTGGAAGATGATCGACGCCGTGATGTACGGCATGATGCCCAGCGCGAAGATGGTGAGGCGGCGAAGCGAACCACCAGTGAACAGATCCACCAGGCCGAGCGACGATCCCGCATTTTGCGCGAAGTACTGCGCCAGCAGATCAGCGTTGATGCCGGGTGTGGGGATGTGTCCGCCAAGGCGGTAAACGGCAAGCAGGCCCAGCGTAAACAGCACGCGGGTGCGCAGCTCAGGAATGCGGAAGATGTTGGCCAGCTTGTCAAACATCGGCGGGGCTTATCCAGTCAGGCCTTGCGGCCCGTTCTACTTAAACTTGATGCGGAGTTGATCCGATACAGGCAAAGGCCGAGCCATCACGGCTCGACCCTTCCCTTGAAATCCGTGTGCCTTCATTCTACGCGCAGATGCCGCAACGCGCAGCCGAAGAGCGCCACTTACGCTGCGGCTTCTTCCGCAGCCGGAGCGCCGAGCAGAACCAGCTTACCGCCTGCTGCTTCGATCTTCGCCTGTGCGGCCTTGGAAGCCTTATGCGCGTACACGGTCACAGCGGTGCTGATCTCGCCGTTTGCCAGTACCTTCACCAGAGCCTTCTTCTTGCGGACCAGACCGTTCTCCAGCATCGCTTCGAACGTCAGCTCCGTGACGTTCTTCGTTGCAACGAAAAGCTGGATCGTGTCCAGAGCCAGTACCTGGTACTCCTGACGGAAGATGTTGGTGAAGCCACGCTTCGGCAGACGGCGGTGCAGCGGCATCTGGCCGCCTTCAAAACCACGCATCGAGCGCGAACCCGAACGCGAGCGCTGGCCCTTGTGACCGCGCGTCGACGTCTTGCCCATGCCCGAACCCATACCACGGCCCACGCGCTTCTTGTTGCTGTTCGCGCCCTTCGGCGCATTCAAATTCGAAAGATTCAGTGCCATTGTGCTTTCCTCGCTCACGCCGAACCGGTAAGTCCGACTCGCATTTGCCGCGATACTTTCTGCGGCCGCTGACATAAGTTCTATGTCAACCAAGTTATCGCCTGATCAATGCCAGGCTAAGTTGTTTTGGTGGCTTGCCTCAAAGGCTGACACAAGCCACCGAATTCATTCCCCGCCACGTCCCACGCTTCGAAGAGCCGCGTCGAGAACGGCACGAAGTGTCGAAGCACTAGTCGAGGATGCGAACCAGGTGCGGGATTGCCGCAACCATGCCGCGAACCGACGGTGTGTCCTCGCGCTCCACGATCTGGTTCAGACGCGTAAAGCCCAGGCCCTTAACCACAAGCTTGTGCTTCACCGGCGTCGCGATCTTCGAGCGGTAGTACTGGATCTTGATCTTGCCCGTGTTTTCTGCCATTGTCTCGTTCCTCTCGTTGCTCGTTGCTCTCGTTGCTCCCGTTTCCGCGGCTCACGAGAGCAAACGCTGGAAACGAGGTAACGAGCAACGCGAATTAAAGTTCGTGTACATCCTTGCCGCGCAGCGCTGCAACCGCAGCCTTGTCACGGAGCTGAATCAGCGCGTCAAACGTGGCCTTGATCACGTTGTGCGGGTTCGCCGTTCCCAGCGACTTGGTCAAAACGTTCTGCACACCGGCAGAGGTCATGACGGCACGCACAGCGCCACCAGCGATCACGCCGGTACCTTCGGGAGCCGGCTTCAGCAACACATGACCCGAGCCATAACGGCCCAGCACCTGGTGCGGAATCGATGTCGCGGTCAGGTTCACCTTGTGCAGGTTCTTCTTGGCCGCTTCAATGCCCTTGCGGATGGCCTGGGGAACTTCCTTGGCCTTGCCGCTGCCGTAACCCACAATGCCCTGATCCGGATCGCCGATTACAACCAGCGCCGCAAACGACATATTCTTACCGCCCTTAACGACCTTGGTCACACGGTTGATCGCGACCACCTGGTCCTTCAGGTTCAGCTTGTTTGCATCAATCTTCTTGCGAATTGCCATCTATAATCCTCTTTCGCTAAACCTGAGTTAGAACTCGAGACCGGCTTCACGCGCGGCATCGGCCAGGGCCTTGATGCGGCCGTGATACAGGTAACCACCACGATCAAATACAACCTTGGTCACGCCTGCTTCCTTGGCGCGCTCCGCCACCAGCTTGCCCACTTCCTGGGCTGCAGCGATGTTGCCGCCGCTCTTCTTCTCTTCACCCTTCTTGAGGATGGTGGAAGCCGAAGCCAGCGTGGTGTGCGTGGAGTCGTCGATGACCTGTGCGTAGATGTGGTTGAGCGAACGGAAGATGTTCAGGCGAGGACGTTCGGTGGTGCCGGCGACCTTCGCACGAACGCGCTTGTGAACGCGCTTCCGGATGACATTGCGCTGCGGTGCAGTAATCATTTCTTCTTTCCTTCCCTATCGGCGCAAATGCCCTGCATCTGCGTTCGGTATGGTGAGCGATGGCATCTCGTCCATCGCCTCGGGTTGATGTTTCGTTGGAACCGGCTCGCTCGAAGCGAGCCGGCCCATACTCTATCCACCGCCTCGAAAACACGTGCAAAGCACGTCGAGAACGATGCGAAGCACTACTTCGAGCCGGTCTTGCCGACCTTCTTCTTCAGCTTCTCGTCCGAGTAACGTACGCCCTTGTTCTTGTACGGATCAGGCTTACGCAGCGAACGCATGTCAGCGGCCACCTGGCCAACCTTCTGGCGGTCGATACCCTCAACCGTCAGGTGCGTCTGCTTCGGATCGATGGTGACGGTAATGCCGGTGGGCAGCGGGAACTCAATCGGGTGGGAGTAGCCGAGCGTGAATACAACCATGCCCGCGCCCTTCATCTCAGCACGGTAACCGATGCCGACGATGTCCAGTTCCTTCTTCCAGCCGTTGGTCACACCCTCAATGGCGTTGAACACCAGGGCGCGAGCCAGGCCATGAATGGCCTTCTGCGAATCGTTATCGCGCACAGCGTGCACGAAACCATCCTTCTGCTCCAGGCGGATGCCGGTGGGCAGAAGTGCATTCGTGGTGCCCTTGGGGCCAGTTACTTCAACGATGTTGCCATTCACCGTGTACTTCACAGTGGTAGCAACAGGAATCGGCTTCAAACCAATACGTGACATTTACTTTTCCTTGCGGCTTGCGAGTCCCGGACTCTGCAACCAGTTAGTCTTGCGAACTAACTACCGGCAGACCGTTCCACTGCAGCCACCGCAGATCGCTCCGCGGGAACAACTTGTACTGCGAAAATTAAGAACTACATCCAGAGCAACGCTCTGGCCACGATACGGTGCGGTTGTAAGTTCACGCCGCGAAGAGCGGCGTCGAGAACCGCACGAAGTGCCTACCAGACGTGAGCGAGAACTTCTCCGCCTACGTTTTCCTTGCGAGCGGTGCGGCCCGTCATCACACCCTTCGGCGTGGTGAGGATCGAGATACCAAGTCCACCCTGTACGCGGCGGATATCCTGAGCGCCGAGGTACACACGCGAACCAGGCTTGGAGATGCGCTTCAGGTCGAGGATGGCGGAGGTGCCTTCGGCGTCGTACTTCAGGTACACGCGCAGGGTGCGGTGGTTCTCTTCCTCAACCGTCTTGTAGTTGGTGATATAGCCCTCTTCCTTCAGAATGCGGGCAATCTCAGCCTTCAGGTTCGAGGCAGGAACATCCAGCTTCTGGTGGCGGGCATTGATGGCGTTACGTACGCGCGTCAGGAAGTCTGCTACTGGGTCGGTCAGGTTCATGATGACTCTTCTCTCTACCTCCCGTTCTCTGCGAGCCATGCGCTGGCAGAACTGACGAAGGATTTGGTAATCGTTACTCTCGTGGATCGTTGCTCCCGCTACTCACGCACCCTGCTCTAACGAGAGCAACAAGAAACGTGAGCAACGAGGTAACGCAAGCACTACCAGCTGCTCTTTACGACGCCTGGGATCTCGCCCTTGAGTGCAAGGCTACGGAAGCACAGACGGCAGATACCGAACTTGCGCAGAAACGCGCGGGGACGGCCGCACAACTGGCAACGGTTATGCTGGCGGCACTTAAATTTGGGCTTCTTGGCGTCCTTGACTGCCTTTGCAGTAGTCGACATATTTTTCTCCGATCCTTATCTGGGCTATGCGCGGAACGGCATGCCGAAGTGCTTGAGGAGGACGCGCGCGCTGTTATCGTCCGCAGCGGTCGTCACGATGGTCACGTTCATGCCCTTCAGCTTCTCCACCTTCGAATAATCGATTTCGGGGAAGATGAGCTGGTCACGCAGACCGAGCGTGTAGTTGCCGCGGCCGTCGAAGCTCTTCGAAGAAACACCCTTGAAGTCGCGCACGCGGGGAAGAGCCACGCTGATCAGGCGATCCAGGAACTCGTACATTGTCTCGCCGCGCAGGGTAACCATGGCGCCGATCGACTGGCCTTCACGCACCTTGAACTGAGCGATGGACTTCTTCGCCTTGGTCAGAACCGGCTTCTGGCCGGTTACGGCTGCCAAATCGCTGACCAGCGGGTCAATGATCTTGTTGTTCTGCGTCGCCTCACCGAGGCCCATGTTGATGACGATCTTCTCGATCTTCGGCACTGCCATCACATTCGTGATGCCCAGCTCCTTCTGAACGGCCGCCTTCAACTCGTTTGCATATTTCTCACGGAGTCGTGCCACTGTCGTTACTTCGCTTTCTCCACGGTCATCGGATTGGGCTTCGATTCGCATCACGGCCCGTATACCGTTTCGTGGGGTGTTCCTGTGATCTGGATTGCTGTCCGCTTGAGAACTTCGCCGGAACGCACCTGGCCCAACATGTGGGGTAGCCCAGAGAGGTCTTCCAACGAACAGCGCAGGCGCTTGCGCACCTGCTGTTATCAAAAACTGTTTACTTCACCTTCGGGTAAGCAATCACTTCGCCGGTCGTCTTGGCAATGCGCTCACGCTTGCCATCTACCACGCGAATGTTGATCCGAGTCGCCTTACCGTTGCCGTCCACCAGAGCCACGTTGGAGAGGTGAATTGCTGCTTCCTGCTCCAGAATGCCACCCTTGATGTTCGCCTGCGGATTCGGCTTGACATGCTTCTTGATCATGCCGATGCCCTGCACGAGAACGCGGTTCTTGTCGGTAACAATGCGCAGAACGCGGCCAGTCTTACCCTTGTCCTTGCCCGCCAGAACAACCACGGTGTCATTCTTCAAAACATGTGCCATTTTCAGTACTCCTATCCCGCGCCGTGGTCCCGGACACAGGCCTCTGCGAGTACCTCCGCAGGTCGAGGGGATGCAGTTGGACCAAACTTGTCTACTTTACGCGAATTTACGCCTCAATACAAGCTTTTGGGCATGAAATTAGATCTACCATCATTCCGTTGCAGCATCAGACGATGGAATTCGTCTATCTGTGAGATTCTCAACTCCTCGCAGGGAGATTCCGCAATGAGGTTCAGGGTTTCAACTCGAGCGTTCTCCGGCTTCGCGATCTGTTTGATCATGCTGTCCGCGCATGCGCAGGCTATCGCCACGCCGGGCCCCACCTTCGAATCTGCCTCCGTGAAACCGGCTCCGCCTGAAGCCCCGATGGAAGGCCTGGGCTTCATGATCCCGCTCGGCCGCGCGCAAACACCACACGGCCTGCTCACGATGACCGGCCCGCTCCCGCCGCTTATCGTGTTCGCCTACGACGTTAAAGATGAAGTGGAAGCCCGCGCCATGCGGTCGCGCCTGCCCGAGTGGGCACGAAGCCAGAAGTACACCATCGTCGCCCGCCCACCGGAAAACGCGCAGAGCATGGAAGACATTCGCCTCATGCTGCGCAACCTGCTAGAAGACCGTTTCGCCATCAAGGCTCATCGCGAAAGCCACACCGCCAACGTCAACCTGCTGAACGTGGCGAAGCCTGGAACAACCGGCCCAAACCTGCAGCCCCACACAGCCGCCTGCATAAAACCCGGCACACCGGCACCAGAAACACAACCCGGCAAACCAGCTCCACAAACCTGCGGCCTGCAGATTAGCCGCAAAGAGGGTGGCATGATGCACGTCAGCATGATCGACGTCTCCATGCCCGAAGCCTGCACCCTCTTCGGTGGCCTGGGAGGCGTTCTCGGCGGTCGCGGCATGGATCGCATGGTGGACGCAACCGGCCTCACCGGCCACTACGACATGACGCTCGACTTCCAGATCGACGAAGCCAATGCACCACAGACCAACAGCGATGGCGACGGCCCGACCTTCACCGGCGCGCTGGAAAAACAACTTGGCCTGAAACTGAAAAAAGGCTCAGGACAGATCGAGGATCTCATCGTCGACCGCATTGCCCAGCCCACGCCAGATTAACTTTGGAAGTTATTCACGCGGTCCGCTCAACCGAAACACCACAATTCCAACCGCAATCGTGATGATCAGTGCAATCGGCGCAGCCAGCATCGCCAAACCGATATCCGTCTGCGCCCGATTGCCGCCTCCATGCGAAACCCACCGGGTCATCACGATCATCGCGCCATAGAAACTGACAATCAAAGTCAGGCCACAAATCAGAAGCGGCACCATACCACGCATACAAAAAGCATACGCTTCGTAGCAATGGCGCCTGGAATCGGAAAGGCCCACAAAAGCAAAACGGAGAGCGCCCGAAGGCACTCCCCGCTTTGAATGGTTTTCGTGGAACGAAAGCTTAGATAACTTCCGGAGCCAGCGAAACGATCTTCAGGAACTTCTTGTCGCGCAGCTCGCGGGCCACGGGTCCGAATACACGGGTTCCCACCGGCTCGCCTGCGTCGTTGATCACGACGGCTGCGTTCTGATCAAAGCGGATGTAGGTTCCGTCCTTGCGGCGCGCTTCCTTGCGGGTGCGCACGATCACGGCCTTCACAACCTTGCCCTTCTTCACGGTGCCGTCCGGCGAAGCTTCCTTCACCGCGGCCGTCACCACATCGCCCAGACCAGCCTTCTTACCCAGACCGCCACCGAGCGGCAGGATGACCTGCAGACGGCGTGCGCCAGAGTTATCGGCTACGTCCAGAATCGTACGCATTTGTACGGACATTGCTTCTTCTCCTGACCTTCGAGGCTTCTGGAGCCCAAGGCCGGGGGCTATCTCGCCCCAGTGAAATCCACTTGATGGTCGCGGCCGCGGAGCGGATCGCTGAACAACCTCTTCAACGATCGTCGCGCTGGACGCGTCATGCCCATACTGTTACCGAACGATGCCGGTAACGGGCAAACTCTTCTATCTTACTTCGCAGCCGGAGTCGCTTCGCTCAGGCTCGAGCGGCGAACGATCTCTTCGAGGTTCCAGCGCTTCAGCTTGCTGGTGGGACGGGTCTCGCGGATGCGGACCTGATCGCCCACGCGGGCCGAGTTCTGCTCATCATGCGCATAGAACTTCTTGTTCGACTTCACGATGCGCTTGTACTTCGGGTGCGCCTTGCGCATTTCCACCGAAACCACGATCGTCTTGTCCATCTTGGTCGAGGTCACCAGGCCGATCTTCTCGGTGCGGTGGCCAATCTTCTCTGCCGTAGCAGTAGTCGTAGCAGTCGTCTCAGCCATCGTTATGCCTTCTTCGCCTTACGGGTCTTCTTCGCGGGCGCAGCCGACTCCGTCGGAGCCGTCGCCTGGCCAAGCTCACGCTGGCGCGCCACAGTCTTAATGCGCGCGATGTCTTTCTTCAGTTCGCGCAGCTTGTTCACGCCTGAGGCATCGCCCAGGCTCTTCTGGAAGCGAACGCGGAAGAGCTGCTCGCCCGCCTGGGCCTGCTGCTCCTTCAGTTCGCTGTCCGTAAATTCGCGGATCTTGGTCAGTTCCATTTCAATCTCTCATTCAGCGTCTGCATTCAAAGACGCTATGCAGTTACGCGGCTGCAGCAGCCTTGGGGTCAATCGCCTTGATGTTCGGACGCTGCACGAAGACGGTACGCAGCGGGAGCTTGTTCGATGCAAGCCGCATGGCTTCCTTCGCAACTTCCACGGAAACGCCTTCCATCTCGAAGAGCAGCTTGCCAGGGCGGACAACCGCAACCCAGTGATCCAGCGCACCCTTACCAGAACCCATTCGAACTTCTGCGGGCTTCTTGGTGATCGGCTTGTCCGGGAAGATCCGGAGCCACACCTTACCACCACGCTTGATGTAACGGGTCATTGCGATACGGCTTGCTTCGATCTGACGATCGGTGATGTAACCGCACTCCACGACCTTCAGGCCGTAGTCGCCAAACGCAAGCTCGGAACCACGCCATGCCTTACCGCGCATCTTGCCCTTTTGCTGCTTGCGGTACTTAACCTTCTTGGGCTGCAACATAACTGCACTCTTTCCCGCTGCGGCCTTGGCGTCACTTACCGAATAAGTGGCCCAGTCTCCGCGCGCCTTCTGTTCTTAGTGTTAGGCGGGGCTGATTGCTCAACCCCGCAATGATGCTCGCTACTTAGAACGCACCTGTCGTCGTCACGTTGTCGCGGCGGCGCTTCTGCTCGTAGATATCGCCGCGGTAGACCCAGGTCTTTACGCCGATGATGCCGTAGGTGGTCTTCGCTTCGGCAAAGCCGTAGTCGATGTCTGCGCGCAGCGTGTGCAGCGGCAGGCGACCCTGCAGATACCATTCGGAACGTGCGATTTCGTTGCCGTTCAGACGGCCCGAAACACGAACCTTGATGCCCTTGCAGCCGAAACGCAGAGCCGAATCAACGCTCTTACGCATCGCGCGACGGAACGACACACGCTTCTCCAGCTGCAGAGCGATGTTCTCTGCCACCAGCTGCGCATCCAGTTCCGGCTTATTCACTTCCAGAATGTCGATGAACACTTCGCGGTTCGTACGCTTCTGGATGTCTGCCTTCAGCTTGTCGATCTCAGCGCCCTTGCGGCCGATGATGATGCCCGGACGGGCGGTTTTGATGATGAGGCGAAGCTTGTTGCCTGGGCGCTCGATCTCGACGGACGAGACACCAGCGGCCTTCAGCTTTTCGCGCAGCTCAGCCTTGAGCTTCACGTCCTCAACCAGCAGCTTGTCGTAGTCACGCTCCACAAACCAGCGCGACTTCCACGGCTTGTTCACGCCGAGGCGGAAACCATACGGATGGACCTTCTGACCCATAACTTAATCCCTTCACTTCGCGTCCGGAGAACATTAGTTCCGAACTTACTCAGTACTTACTCGCCGCATCAACTTCTCGGCGATGCCGGGCCGGCTTACAGCCCGGCCAGAAATTTACGCAGTCGCAGCAGCCTTCTTGCTCGCGGCCTTCTTCGCCGGAGCCTTCTTGGCAGCAGCCTTCTTTGCCGGAGCAGCCTTCTTCTTGCCACCTTCCGCAACCGCTACCGGAGCCTCAGTCTGCTTCGTTGCCTCAACAGACTTCTTCTCCGCCACCGTCACGATGATGTGAGCAAGGCGACGCTGATAGCGGAACGCACGGCCCATGGGGGCAGGGCGGATACGCTTCATGCGCGGGCCTTCGTTTGCAACGGCCTGCTTCACGAACAGGCGATCGATATCCAGATCAAAGCCCTGTTCCTGGCTCAGGTAGTTCGCGTTCTGCACTGCGGAACGCAGTGCCTTCTCCACAACGGGAGCGATGCGCTTGCGGGCGAACATGAGGGTGTTCAGGGCGTTCTCCACGCTCTGTCCCTTGATCATGTCCAACACCAGCTTCGCCTTCTGCGGGCTGGTCCGCTGGAACCGCGCCTCGGCGCGGAACTCACGGATTGCACTCTTCTCGGCTGTCTTCGCCATATCTCTTCCTTATCGCGCTCCGGCAACACCGGAGGCTGACGTACTTAATCTGACTTAGCGGCCCTTGGCCGTCTCAGCCTTCGCTGCGTGGCCCTTGAAGGTACGCGTTGCGGCAAACTCGCCCAGCTTGTGTCCCACCATGTTCTCCGTCACGTAGACCGGGATGAACTTCTTACCGTTGTGCACGGCAATGGTGTGGCCCACGAACTCCGGGAAGATGGTGGAACGACGCGACCAAGTCTTAACGACTTCCTTCTTGTTCGCGGTGTTCAGCACCTCAACCTTCGTCATCAGGTGGGCGTCGATAAATGGGCCCTTCTTTGTAGAACGTGCCATGTTTTCCTCTCGCTCCCTGAATTACTTGCTGCGGCGGTTCACGATGAACACATCGGTCCGCTTGTTGTTACGGGTCTTGTAGCCACGTGTCGGCTGTCCCCACGGCGTAACAGGATGACGTCCGCCTGAGGTCTTACCTTCACCACCACCGTGCGGGTGATCCACAGGGTTCATCGAGACACCACGGTTTGTCGGACGGATACCGCGCCAGCGGCTTGCACCGGCCTTACCCAGCGAGATGTTTTCGTGGTCCGTGTTGCCTACCTGGCCAACCGTTGCCATGCAGTCCACCAGCACGCGGCGGGTTTCGCTGGAGGGCAGCTTCAGCAGGGCGTAGTCGCCTTCCTTGGCAACCAACTGCGCGGACGAACCGGCAGAACGCACCATCTGCGCACCCTTACCCGGACGGAGTTCCACGTTGTGAACCGTCGTACCGGCAGGGATGTTGCGCAGCGGCAATGCATTGCCAACCAGAATGTCAGCGTCGGGACCACTGGTCACCGTCATGCCAACCTTCAGGCCAACCGGCTGAATGATGTAGCGCTTCTCGCCGTCCTTGTAGCTGATCAGAGCAATGCGCGAGGAGCGGTTCGGATCGTATTCGATCGTCGCAACCGTTCCGGGTACACCGAACTTGTCGCGCTTGAAGTCGATAATACGAAGCTTCTTCTTGTGGCCACCACCGTGATGACGCATCGTCATCTTACCGGAGGAGTTACGTCCGCCTGTGCGCTGCTTGGTTGCCAGCAGCGGCTTGTACGGCTCGTTCGTCGTGATGTCCGAGTTCACCAGCTTCGACTGGAAGCGCAGTGTCGGCGTAATCGGTCGGAATGTCTTAATCGGCATTTCCCTAACTTCCTTGCCATCCGCATAGCTAGTCAGGCGCGCGGATTGGGGTTACTTCGTGTACTCAAGCCATCAAGTTCACTTACTGCGCGAGGTCGGCTGACTTGCTCACTCGCTGACTTGCTGACCTGTTTCGCTCCTTAGAGCGAGTTGACATACTCCGGCATCTTCGAGCCCGGAACCAGGCGCACATACGCCTTCTTCCAGTCAGGCTTGAAGCCGGTAAAGCGACCGCGGCGGCGCTCCTTGCCCAGGTAGTTGGCGGTACGAACCGCGGCAACCTTAACCTTGAACAGGTTTTCCACTGCATGCTTCACTTCATTCTTCGTCGCGCCAGCAGCAACCTCAAACACCAGAGTGCCTTCGGTCTCCTTGGCGATCATGCCCTTTTCCGTAATCAGCGGGCGGCGAATGGTGGTGTAAACAGTTGCCATTACGCAACCTCCTTCTTCGCAGCCAGCTTACGGCGCGACACATTCTTCTTCAGGACTTCCTGCAGAGCCTCAATGGCATCCTGCGAGAAGATCGCGTGCTCATAGCGCAGCAGGTCGTAGGGGTGAACCTCCGAGCTCAGCACCAGCTCCACACCGTCCAGGTTGCGCGAACCCAGAAACAGGTTGTCGGTCAGCTTCTGACCGCTCTCGACCAGCAGCGCGGTCTTCTTCGCTTCCAGCTTGTCCAGCGCCTGACGGTACAGCTTGGTCTTCGGCTCGGCAACTTCCAGCGAGGAAACCACGGTCAGCTTGCCGTCCTGCAGCTTCGAAGCAAGAGCCGAGCTCAATGCACCAAGGAGCTTCTTGCGCGGGAACGCATACTCGTACGAGCGGGGCTGAGGTCCGTGAACCGTACCACCATGACGCCAGATAGGCGAACGCACCGAACCCACACGGGCACGACCGGTTCCCTTCTGCTTCCACAGCTTCTTGCCGGAACCCGACACGAGCTTCTTGTTCTTGGTGGCGGCGGTTCCCTGACGGAGAGCAGCGCGGTAGTGCTTCACCGACTCCCAGAGCAGGGCCTCATTCACTTCGACGCCGAATACTTCGTCCGCAAGCTCCAGCTCGCTGACTTTCTTCCCGCCGAGATCGACTACGTTAATCTTTGCCATCTTGCTTCCTCTGGCCCTCGTTCTATTGCGAGCGCCCTAAGTTCAATTTGTCATCCCGCTGTCGACTTACTCATTCCGACCAAGTCCGCAGACGATGCGATGTACTACAAAAACAACTTGAAACCACTTACAGCGGAAGGCGCCCAGAACCGCGCCGAAGGCGCATGTCGCTGGACGCGCAGTCCTACTTCTTCTTACCCGAAGCCTTCTTCGAAGCCTTCAGCGGGTCAACCGTGCCCGAACCGGCGAATCCACGACGCTCACGCGGCGGGTTCTTCGACTTCGAGATCAGGATCACGCCATCACGGGGTCCCGGAACCGCACCCTCAACCAGGAGGAGGTTGTCCTCAAGGTCAATACCGCGGATGCGCAGGTTGCGAACCGTGATCTGCGCGTCACCGTGGTGACCCGGCATACGCTGGCCCGGGAATACGCGCGACGGGAACGACGATGCACCAATCGAACCCTGAATCTGGAACATGTGGCCGTGCGACTTGGGACCGCCGCCGAAGCCGTGGCGGCGAACAACGCCAGCAAAACCACGACCCTTTGACTTACCGATGATGTCCACAAAGCGCTCGCCGTCGAACAGGTCAACCAGAATACGGTCGCCAGCCTTCACAGCGCCTTCGCCTTCGTTGTCACCCGTGGTGGACTCAATGCCCACCTCGCGGATCTCACGCACCGGCGGAGCATCGCTCTTCGCCAGGTGACCAGCCATACCCTTGGTCAGCTTGGAGGCCTTCACGAACTCCACCAGACCAATCTGGGCGGCGTCGTAGCCGTCTGTCTTCTGCGTCTTCACCTGGGTGACAACGCAGGGGCCAACCTTGATTACGGTGACCGGGTGCACTACGCCGGCGTCGTCAAACACCTGCGTCATACCAATCTTCTTGCCGAGCAAACCTGTTACTGCCATGTGATTCTCTCCTCATCATGCCCGCGCACGCAGCGGGGCACTGCCGGTTTATTGAAATTTGGTGTTACCTGGTTACGGTCTTGATTTCCACGTCCACGCCAGCGGGCAGGTCGAGCTTCATCAGCGCGTCCACCGTCTGCTGCGTCGGTTCCAGGATGTCGATCAGCCGCTTATGCGTACGGATTTCGAACGCCTCACGCGACTTCTTGTCGACGTGCGGGGAACGGAGCACGCAGTACTTGTTCTTCATCGTGGGAAGGGGAATCGGACCCGCAACCTGTGCTCCGGTGCGCTTGGCGGTCTCAACGATCTCGCCGGTCGACGTGTCCAGGACACGATAGTCATACGCCTTCAGGCGAATGCGAATTCTCTGCTGTGCAGCCATGTGTTCGAACTCTCTCTACGCAAAGATCTACAACTGCGGCTGGCCTTCAGACCAACCTTTTGAGTGTAACCGAAACACGACGCCTTCTCCACAGAAAAGTGCGGTGAAACGGCAAAAAATGTCAGGAACCACCGCGCCGGACCCCGCTACCCCATGTTGAAAGGAGCCCCAGGTCCCGAACCAGCCGCCAATACCGCAAGCGACCTTCACGCAGCAGACAACTGATCATAGCAGCATTTCTGCCAAAGATTAACCAACGTCCACCAACAACAAGACAAAGAAAACGGCATCTGCACCATTCCCAGTGCAGATGCCCTTTCCGACTTTCAGAAATCATTACGCCTTCAAGCCAAATTGCTATGCTTTCACGGTAAACCGCAGCGTCGACGCCTTCACCAGATCGCCATGCGCAATCACATCGCCTGCGTGCGCCTTGCCGTTCACTGCAAGGGCCGCCCGATACGGCTTTGCCGCAGGATCACCCACAGCCTCTACCGTGAAGCTGCTTCCCTTCAGTCCGCGGCGGACCTCCGCCTTCTGCCACATCGGCGAACCCAGCATCCACTCCGGTTTGCCCGGGCACAACGTGTACAGCCCCAGCGACGCCAGCACGTACCAAGCGGCCATCGAGCCGGTATCCTCATCGCCGCTGAAGTTCTCCGGCGAATACAACTCATTCAGCACCTTGCGCACCCACTTCTGGGTCAGGTCCGGGCGACCGCCCACCGTGAACATCCACAGGATGTGGTGCGACGGCTGATTCGAATGCGCGTACTGCCCAAAGCGCACCGCAGCCATCTCGCTCATCTCGTGAATCTCCTGGTGATACACGCCCACTTCGAAACGTGGCTCCTGCTCCACACACTTCACCAGTTCCGCAACGAACGTATCCTTGCCACCAAAGGCCTCGTTCATCATGGCCTCAGGCTCATGCGGAACAGACCACCGATGCTGCCACGCCCCGCCTTCCACATAGGGCGATCCCCACTGATACTGCCGGAACTCCGGCGCCCACTTGCCATCCGCATTCTTGCCACGGAAGAACTTCACCTGCGGGTCCCACATCATGCGCCAGTTCTTCGAACGCTTTGCAAAGAACGCAGCGTCTTCGGAGTGTCCCAGCTTCGCCGCAATCTGCCCGATGCAGAAGTCACCATAGTGCGCGTCAAGCGACTCCACGCAAGCCTGTTCCACTTCATCGTTCGGCACGTAACCAAGCCGCTGATACGAAGCCGAACCGCGACGTCCGTAGCCCTTCTCCGGATCGCCTACCTGCGTCGCATGTTTCTTCAACAGTTGATACGCGGCTTCGCGATCGAAGCCCGGGATGTCCTTCACCACTGCATCGCCAAACAGCGAATCGATCAACGACCCCGTCATGCATGCGCGATAACCCGGGCACGGAAATTGCGGCATCCATCCGCCTTCGGTGCCAGCGTTCACCCAGCTTTGCAGAATTTCGCCCAGCCGCTCCGGATACAGCAGCGTCATCATGGGATACCACGCACGATAGACATCCCAGTAGCCGTGGTCCGCATACATCACACCAGGTGTCAGCTTGCTGGTGTACGGGCTCATATGAACGGCCTTACCGTCGGCGTCAATCTCATGCCAGATGCGCGGAAACAGCAGCGTGCGATACAGGCATGAGTAGAACGTGCGCATCTGTTCTTTACTTGCGCCATGAATCACAACGGCACGGAGATGCTCTTCCCACATAGCCTTCGTCTTCGCTTGCACCGCATCAAATCCGTTCGATCCAACCTCCTCCTGCAGCGTGTGCTCTGCCTGTTCAAACGAGATGAAGGAATGTGCAATCGCGACCTCAACCTTCGCTGCTTTCAAATGCAATACGCCAACCACGCTGCCGTTGTTATTGCGGCCTGTGGCATTGCTCTTCAGTGCCTTCTGCTCAAACGAGGCACCGGTCGCACCACGCAAAACGTAGTACGTTGCAAACCCTTCCGGTGTACCGCCCGCACTTGCAGAGGTCTTCCATCGCAACGTGGAAGAAGCTGCGTCCCACTGAAATTCCGCGCCCTTTTCCGGCACGTCAATCACCAGCGATACGTCATCACCCAGTCGGCTCGCTGCACGCAGTACCGCACCACGACAGGTCGGTGTCAGCTCCGCATCGATACAGTAGCGCAGCAGGTTCATCCTGAAGCCATACGGATGCGCCACCAGCTCGTCTGGACGATACGAAGTAGCACGCGCTGACGCACGCACATCCGGCTCGCCTGTCACCGGCAGAATTGTGGTGAAGCCATAATCGCTGAGCCAGGGGCTCAACTGGTGCGTTAGGCGGAAACCCTGAATTCGCTGATCCATCGGTGAGAACATCCATGGCGATCCGCTGCGCGACTCCAGCGTCCAATGCGCCATACCAAACGGTTCCGCGGCAATCGGCAGCGTATTGCCGCGAGAAAACTGCGGGTTCGAGTTCGTCCCCTGCAACACATTCACGTAATCGCTCAATACAGCGGTATGCACCTGCGTTGCAGATGTAGCACTATGCTTCTGCGCAGCGGCATCCACAGTCAGAGCAGGCGTACCGGCAGCTACGGCCAGAGCGCCGGTGCCTTTTAGAAAATCGCGTCGTGTTGCAGCCATGTGGGTAGGTCCTTACCGGAAATCCGCGCACAACATGCCAGATACACATTGCGCACGCATCAAGCAGTCTATCCGCAACGGCACTGCAGGATGTGTGAGCTGGTGATTCTCCCCGGTGAATTTGGGGATTTCACCTTTGCAAACAAATCGCGACGCGTCCAGTTCCACACATAGAAAAGCCCGGTCCATTGGATCGGGCTTTGGCTAACTTGATGACTTCGAGTTTAGGTACGTGAGTGCCGACGCTTGCGTCTGGAAGCATGCGGGGCATACGTCCACTTGCGGACTGGCCCCGTATCGACATGCACAAATTGACTCTTCGGGTAGTAGCCAACACCACCTGCGTCGAGTGATAACGCTGCATCGCGCAGACGCGCTGCGGGAACGCCTTCCACACGCATGTCAACAGCCTTTGCTTCAATGTGCTGCGAGTGCTCCGCTGCATTCGTTGTTCCGCTGGCACGCAACGCATCATTCGTTTCCTGCGAACGATAGGCCGAAAGCACATTGATCACGCCGCCAGCCTTACCCACCTTCGCCATCACCGTATGCAGAACGTCAAAGGTGCGCGGATCAAACGTGGTGACTTCCTGGTTGTGGCTGTCACGGAGAAAGTGGTTCAGCCTGTCCAGCGCTTCGGGGATATAGGTATCCCCCACGCGATACACCACGTCGATCATCTCGCCGCCCTGATGGGCAAACTTCAGTTCGTACTTCTGGCCATCAGAGGGTGCGGAGTCGTCACCCTCGATCGGCAGCAGGCCCAGACCAGGTAGAGTAGCATTCACGAAAGCATGAGCTACGGCGCGAATGCGCGGGTGCTTGCGCGCTTCAAACTTGCGGGCACTGGCGGATGGCGCGGTCATCCCGAGCGCCACAAGGACGCCGAAAGCGGTAACTGCGCGAGCAGACACAAGGCCGAGATTCAACGAAGAGAAACGCAGTGGCACAGCGACAGAAGCTCCTGGGTTCGATTCGCAGCGCCGATCTGGTGATCGTCTTCGTTGTGTTCCGTAACCGCCAGAATCACAGGAAGCTTTACCCAAGTTCAGCCCTAGGACTCCCATAGTATGCCAATTGGGGTGATCCCGGCACAATACTTGTGTCACAATTCGCGCCGTGTTAGCCCCGGCAGCGAAGAAGAGTTTTGGCTGTAGAGCAACAAAAAGACCCGATCCATAGAGGACCGGGTCTTTCTTGTTACTTGGCCCTTCATTCCGCCTCGAACCGCGTCGCGCGAGCGACATCGAGAACGGCACGAAGTGGTTACTTGACGATTTCGGCGATGGCGCCAGCGCCGACGGTGCGACCGCCTTCGCGGATGGCGAAGCGGAGACCCTTTTC
>NZ_JBFUPK010000006.1 GCF_041355105.1 Terriglobus sp. RCC_193
AATATGACCAATCGTCCCAACGTTTACATGCGGCTTACTACGATCAAATTTTTCCTTCGCCATTGCTCTCTTGCTCCCTCATGCCCTGTGGGCAAAGTATGAAACTTACTTCGTCGAGATAAAAACCTCGTGAACTTACGGAAGGGCACAGCCGAAGCCGTGCCCTTCTTGAAACTCCTGTCGCGATTCCTTCGTTGCTCACGTGATTCGTTTCCCTCGCTACTCCCGATATACGAGAACAGCGAGAAGGACGTGAGAAACGAGAAACGCGCAGTCCTACTTTTCCTTACCCTGCGTCTTCGCGATGATCTCTTCGCTCACGTTGCGCGGGGTCTCCTCGTACTGCTTGAACTCCATCGAGAAGTTACCGCGGCCCTGCGTGGAACCACGCAGGTTGGTGGCGTAGCCGAACATCGTGCTTAGCGGCACAGTTGCCTTGATGGCCTGAACGCCACCCTGCATCTCCATACCTTCAATGCGTCCGCGACGCGAGTTCAGATCGCCGATCACAGTTCCCATGTAGTCCTCGGGAACGGTCACTTCGACAGCCATTACCGGCTCCAGCAGAACCGGCTTCGCCTTGCGGGCAGCTTCCTTGAACGCCATCGAACCGGCGATCTTGAATGCCATTTCGTTCGAGTCGACATCGTGGTACGAACCGTCATACAGGCTCACCTTGATGTCCACCATCTCGTAACCCGCGAGCACACCACCAGCCATTGCTTCCTGGATGCCCTGGTCGATCGGCTTGATGTATTCCTTCGGAATCGCACCGCCCTTGGTGTCGTTCGAGAACTCGTAGCCCTTACCGGTCTCGTTCGGTTCGATACGGATCTTCGCGTGGCCGTAGTTACCCGAACCACCCGACTGACGGATGTACTTGCCTTCCGCTTCCGCGTTGCTCTTGATGGTCTCGCGGTAGTTCACCTGCGGCTTACCAACGTTCGCTTCCACCTTGTGCTCGCGCATCATGCGGTCGACGATGATTTCCAGGTGAAGCTCGCCCATGCCAGAGATGATGGTCTGGCCGTTCGTCTGGTCCGTGCGCACGCGGAAGGTAGGATCTTCCTGCGCAAGCTTGGCCAGCGCCATACCCATCTTTTCCTGATCGGCTTTCGTCTTCGGCTCCACGGCAACTTCAATCACCGGATTCGGGAAGTCGATGGACTCCAGAACAATCGGTGCCTTTTCCGTGCAGATCGTATCGCCCGTGACGAGGTTCTTCAGACCCACGGCGGCGCAGATATCACCGGCCAGGATCTCCGTGATCTCTTCGCGCTTATTCGCATGCATCTTCAGCAGACGGCCAATGCGCTCCGTCTTGCGCGTACGCGGATTCAGAACCGAGTCGCCCGTCTTCAGCGTGCCCGAGTAGTTACGGATAAAGATCAACTGACCCACGAACGGGTCGGTCATGATCTTGAATCCGAGCGCGGAGAACGGCTCGCTGTCATCAGCCTTGCGGATGATTTCCACTTCCGGATCTTCCGGATCGTGGCCCACCATCGGCGGAATGTCCAGTGGGCTGGGCAGGTAATCAATGACTGCATCCAGCAGCGTCTGCACGCCCTTGTTCTTAAACGACGAACCCATCAGCACCGGGAAGATCTTCATGCCGATCGTCGCCTTGCGGATCGCCGACTTCAGCTCTTCCACGGTAGGCTCTTCGCCTTCCAGGTACTTCTCCATCAGCGCGTCATCGCTGTCGGCAACTGCCTCGATCAGGTGCTGGCGGAATTCCTTCGCCTTTTCAAGCTGCGCCGCAGGAATCTCTTCCACGTCGTACTGCGCGCCCATGGTTTCGTCGTGCCACAGAATCGCCTTCATCTCCACCAGGTCGATCACGCCGGCGAACTTCGCCTCTGCACCAATCGCAAGCTGCAGCATGATCGCGTTCGCGCCCAGGCGCTCACGGATGGTGCCGGTAGCGTACTCGGCGTCGCCGCCGTTCTTGTCCATCTTGTTGATGAAGCAGATACGCGGAACCTTGTACTTGGTCGCCTGGCGCCACACCGTCTCCGACTGCGGCTGCACACCGGCAACAGCGTCGAAGCAGGCCACAGCGCCGTCCAGAACGCGCAGCGAACGCTCCACTTCCGCCGTGAAGTCCACGTGGCCGGGGGTGTCAATGATGTTGATGCGGTAGTTGTTCCACATGCACGTCGTTGCAGCCGACGTGATCGTGATGCCGCGCTCCTGCTCCTGCTCCATCCAGTCCATCGTCGCGGTGCCTTCGTGCACTTCGCCAATACGGTGGTTGACACCGGTGTAGAACAGGATGCGCTCGGTCGTCGTCGTCTTGCCCGCGTCGATATGAGCCATGATGCCGATGTTGCGGCATTTATTCAGAGCAATTGTGCGTGCCACGTAATTTGTCTCTTCTGCGGAACTTATGACGTCCGCTGTCCTTCGCAGGTTCAGGAGTAAGCCAGCCCGCCTGACTTACTCCTGAATCTGGGTCCCAAGTTATTTCGTGCTTGTTACAACTTCATGTCAACTTACTGCGGAGTAAGTTAACCAGACGTGACTACCAGCGATAGTGCGCGAAGGCACGGTTCGCCTCGGCCATACGGTGCACGTCTTCCTTCTTCTTCATCGCAGCGCCACGGCCATTCGCAGCATCCAGCAGCTCGGCCGTCATCTTGTCGACCATGCCCTTCTCGCCGCGCGAGCGAGCATAGCTCACCAGCCAGCGGATCGCCAGCGAGGTGCGGCGCTCCGGATTCACTTCGATCGGCACCTGGTAGTTCGCACCGCCAACACGGCGGCTCTTCACTTCCAGCAGGGGCTTCACGTTCTCAACAGCCTTCTTGAACAGCGTCAACGCATCTTCTCCGCCGCCCTTGGCTTCCAGGCCCGTCATGCTTGCGTAGAAAATCTTCTGCGCCGTTGACTTCTTACCGCCCCACATCATGCTGTTGACGAACTTCGTTACCAGTGTGGACGAGTACACCGGATCCGGTGCTACTTCGCGCTTTGCAATATGACCTTTACGTGGCATCTTTCTCTTCTTTCTTCTTCCCCCAGCGCCGTGGACTTCTCAAGCAATCTGGGCCTATGGACCGTCCGTATCCCGGACGGTCAAACTCAACTACTTCGCTGCCTGCTTCGGACGCTTTGCGCCGTACTTGCTGCGGCTCTGCGTACGCTTCGCCACGCCCACGCTGTCCAGCGTGCCGCGAACGATGTGGTAACGCACACCTGGCAGATCCTTCACACGGCCACCGCGGATCAGCACAATCGAGTGCTCCTGCAGGTTGTGGCCTTCACCCGGAATGTACGAGGTGACTTCAATGCCATTGGTCAGGCGAACACGCGCAACCTTACGGAGAGCCGAGTTCGGCTTCTTCGGCGTCTGGGTGTACACACGAGTGCACACACCGCGGCGCTGCGGCGATCCCTGCAATGCCGGGCTGGCCGTCTTATAGTTCGGCGCAGTGCGGCCCTTCTTTACAAGCTGATGAAACGTAGGCACGATAACTCCCTGAAACTGCTTAACTTGACTTCTGAACTTTGGGTGTCTGCACCAACCGCCGGAGGGCAATCAGGCTTTCTCATGACGAGCCGCGGCGCATGGCACCTGCGATCCCCTCCCACCCACCAGCACGTCAAGACGCACCACGGGCGGGAAACCTCGGAACCCTTCCACTGTACCAAGAAGGGTACTGCACGTCAATCAGGAACGCGCCCAGATTGCCTAGAAGACAAACGAAACACCCATCGTTACCCGCTGCTGGCGCATTGGCCCATCCTGAATCGGACCCAGCACTGTCAGACTGTATCCCGGCAGGTCGCTCGTATCGAAAATGTCATTTTTCGACTTAGACCAGAAATCCGGCTGCCCCGTCAGCGTCTCCTTATAATCCGCCCGCATCAGCAACCGTCGCGACATCCGATATTTCACGCCGCCGCCATACTGCAGACCCACCTGGAAGACGCCGCCACCTTCCAGCGGAGGCGTGGTGCCGTATTTCCACGCGGCGGTCAGAATACCCACCGTGCTTAACCCCAGCTTGAACCAGGGCGATGCCTTCGTGATCGGCGCATCGGTCATATGCATCAACCGCAGTGACGGCCCTGCAAATACATAGGGCCTCCAGCGTGAATCCCGCCGCTTCAGGTGGTACTGCAGGTTGTACCCAAACTCCGTCGTAGAAAGCGTCGCCTCATCAAACGCAAATTGCGCCGCAGTCGTCGGGTCTGTCTCATCCCCGCTTACCGCAGGGTTCAAATCCGCAAACTGCAACTGGAAGCCGGTGCGGTTGTAGTCAAACGTGAACTCATGCGACAGGTGTTCGTGTGTGTTCAGCGTGACCGAGCCCCCCAGGTTCCACCCCGCCGAATGCTCATTGCCCAGCGCCAGGATGTAGGCCGGATCGTTGATCAAATCATCTGGCAGAAACACATAACCAACCGCACCGCCATTGCCACCGGCATAGCCAGCGTAGCCGCTGTGAATGCCGAGTTCCACCGAGTAACGCGGCAGACCCGATTTTGTCTTCGTGACGGGATCCGCAGAAAAATCCGGGCTGATGGGAGTTTCCGTACTCGCCTCATGCACCGCAGATTCTGAATGCCCAATGGCATACCGGTTCATGTCGATCACAGATTCGGTAGGAATCGGCTGCTCCGGCGGCTTGGGGTGCTTCAGCCCCAGCCCCTGTTTCACTCCGCCGTACGCGGTTACCACCAGGTTGTCGCGCAGCACCATATTCCGCAACGTCAGCGTCGTCTGCCGTGTCGCTTTCGTTGCGACATTGGGATGAACCGGAACCTGTGCCGTCTGCTCCTTCGACGGAACATGCAGCGGGGTCGCGCAATCATTGAGCCGGATCACCGCGATCCGCCCGTCCGTCACAATATCTTCACCCGTGCCGTTCTTCGGATGCTCCGGTAGCCACGGCCTTGCCGCCAGGTTCAGCCCGCTCACGCACCCAGTCAGCATCAGGTCATTCACGACCTTCGTGCGTTCGTGATCAATGTTGTGGTCGATCTGGTGAATGAACGTCTTCTGATCTTTTGAAAACCCAATCCCAATATCCTGCGTTGAAGAGGACAGCCACACACGCTCGCCACCCCACTGATCATTCGTGGGGTACACGCGAAGGTGATGCCGCTTGGAGAACGTGTCCAGCGTCTTCGCCAGCGCATACGTCGGCTTTCTTTCATCCAGCAGCAGCAGTGACATCGGCGCCGTGTGATACGCCTCCTGCTCTGAGATAGAACGAATCGTCTGGTACGTCGACGTCGCCGTCAGGTTATCCACCTGCATCCATCCCGCCGCCTGGAACGCTCGCATGATCGCGTCGCCATTGCCGATCAGCATCAGGTTCGTGATGTCCGACGGCACCGGCTTCGGCGTCGTCATGGTGCGGAACGGCTGTTTGCGAATCATCGCCTGCAACTTCGTGGTGGTCGCCTCGTCATCCGCAACCGCAGCGATTCCCGGCTCCTCACCGATTCCCACCTGCAAGGGAGCCGTGGTCAGCAAAATCAACTCCGCATTCGCCGGAAGCGAGATTTCAGGATCGGAAAACCGCAGCAACGATGCAGACGAAGCCGTCGTAAACACCAATGCCACTGGGTTGCTGAACGCCAGAGTGCCCACAGCTCCGGAAGCACGATGGCTCAGCGTCGACGTCGACCGCACACCGGCAATGCGCCCATCCTTCTGCACCACCTCGCGCGAATTCTCAATCTGCGCCACCTTTGCCGTAATGGGCACCACCGTGCCATCCGGCAGCGTGATGCGATCCATCTCCAGACCAATGGACGACGTCTCATGCCGTAGGCCGAGTCCCACGCTATTCAAATGAACCACGCGGCCTTCCACCTTGCTACCCAGCGGCAGCACGACCTTGTCACCCTGCAGCACGGGCGCAGCAAGAATCGCTCGCACCGGCGAGCCTTCCTTGGATGTATGTGTGCCCACACGTTCCGTCAGTCGGATCTCAAGCGGAGTCCTTTCCGGCAGCACCACCTGTGCCGCCGCCCCACCACACAACAGCGCAAACGCGCCCAATTCCATCACGCGGCGAACCACATACACGAGCGTTCTCAACGACCTCTGTCCCATCGTTTTCAGTTTTTTTGTGTGACGGTGCCATCTTAAACGCCGCGCTTCGGCGGACCCATGCCAGTTTGGTGTGAGGCCACGTCGCGGCGCTAAATGCGACTCCATTCTCTGCTAGCCTTCATTCCATGCGTTCCAGATTCTTCTTTGCGGCCACACTTGCTGCCAGCCTTCTTCTATCTGCCACAGCCCAGCGCCCCGGCAGCGAAACCACCAATGTCTTCACGCCGGAGATGAAGTTCTTCGACCATCCTGATCCGCGGATCGCCGAGTATGAACAGGCCCAGCGCAGCGGTACTCCTGTCCGGCAGATTGGTGCGGTCGAGCTGTCTCCCGACGGCAAGAAACTTGCGTGGCTGGCCGCCGCCGAACCCACCGCAGCAGGCGGCGGACGCAATGGACGCGGACGCGGCGGTATGCAGCTTCATATCAGTGAAGCGCTCGCACCCAATCCCACAGAACCGGCCATCACCGCTGGCGAAGGATGCTCCAGCAGCAGCCCGCGCTGGTCACACGATGGTCATACCCTTGCCTTCGTGGCCACCTGCGCCGACGGCCAGCCGCAGCTCTGGCTTCGTTCCGCAGACGGAGCGGTAAAGCAGCTTACCCACATCAAGGGCACGCTCACCTCGCCCACCTGGGCACCGGACGGCTCCTCCATCGCCTTCCTCTACGTGGAAAACGCCACGCGTTCGGCAGGCGCTCTCGCCGCCATGAAACCGCCTGCAGGCATCGTTGGTCAGGACGGCGTGGAGATTCAGTGGGTCGCTTCCGCTGACATCAAGACCGGCGACCTCACCATCCTCACGCCGAAGACTCTGCACGCCTACGAGTACGACTGGGCACCCGATGCAAAACACATCGCCTTCATCGCGTCGAACCCGCCGGGCGAAAACACCTGGTGGATTGCGCAGATGTACATCGCGCCCACCGGTCAGCCGGATGCAGCAAAATCTATCCTGAATCCCGTCACGGTGGGCGGCTCACTTCACGGCCTGCAGATCGCCGTGCCGCGCTATTCGCCGGATGGCAAGAACATCGCTTTCATCGGCGGCCTGATGTCCGATCAGGGTTCCACCGGTGGCGACATCTACCTGATGAGCGCCGATGGCAACGGCCTGCAGAACCTGACACCCGGCCGCAAAGACACGCCCGTTTACGTTGCGTGGGCTGACTCCGATCACATCCTGTTCTCTGCCTATCAGTCCGGCAAAACGCACCTCGGCGTTCTCGGCACCAACAAGACGGAAGTCCTGCAACTCTGGACGGCGCAGCAATCCGTTGCCAGCGGTCGCGCCGCAGCATCCTTTTCGTTCTCCCCCTCGGCGAAGATCGCAGCGTTCGTTTCCGCTGGACCGGAACAAGCACCCGAGATTTACATCGGCACCACGCATGGGGCCAATGCCGTCACGCGCCTGAACGTCAACGCAACCAAACCCGCCACAAAGACCCTTTCTCTTGAGTGGGACAACGAGGGCTATCACGTACAGGGCTGGCTCACGCTTCCGGAGAACTACGATCCGGCGAAGAAGTACCCCATGATCGTCAGCGTTCACGGAGGCCCCTCGTCACAGGTTGGTCCGTCCTTCGGTGGTGCAGGGGCGGGTCTGTACGCGCACCTCGGCTACTTCTACTTCACCGCCAACCCGCGCGGCTCATTCGGTCAGGGTGAAGCCTTCGTGCAGGCCAACCGTAAGGACTTCGGCTACGGCGATCTTCGCGACATCCTGAAAGGCATCGACACCGTCGAGAAGCAATACTCCGTCGACGACCATCGCCTGGGCCTTACCGGCTGGAGCTACGGCGGCTTCATGAGCATGTTCGCCATCACGCAGACGCATCGCTTCCGCGCCGCCGTTGCGGGTGCTGGCATCAGCAACTGGCAGAGCTACTACGGCGAAAACTCCATCGACCAATGGATGGTCCCGTTCTTCGGAGCCAGCGTCTATGACGCACCCGAAGCCTACGCGAAATCTTCCGCGATCAACTTCATCAAGAATGTGGAGACACCGGAACTCATCCTTGTGGGTGATCGCGACGGCGAATGCCCCGCACCGCAGAGCTATGAGATGTGGCACGCGCTGAAAGCTCTCGGCAAGAAGACGGAGCTGGTGGTCTATCCCAACGAGGGCCACGGCTTCTCCAACCCGCTGCACAACCAGGACCGCACAGCACGTACGGTTGCATGGTTTGAAGACAACATGAAGTAGTCGCAAAAAAACAACAGGGCGGATGCGAACACCGATTCGCATCCGCCCTTTTCGTTGCCGAGTAAATACGGGCAAAACAGACAGCAGACACACACATGGTGCCGTGGTATACCGGCAGACGTTGAAGCAGCAAGGGGGCGTCCTGAGATCCCTATGACACGTCTGCAGCTCATCGTCGGAGGTACCATCCTTGCCTGTGTATCGGGCATTGTGCCGCCCGCCGCCCTGTATTACTTCAGCCGCAACCGCGCGCTTGAACTGGAACATGAACACCTGACCCGGTACGCGCGATGGACAGTACAGCGGGCGCAATCCACGCTCGACGATGCAACCTCCGCTCTGAATCAGTTGGAGCCGAGGCATTTCCCAGACTGCTCCAGGGAACATATCGATGCGATGCGGGATGCGGTACTCCTGCACCGTACCGTGGATGAGATGGGCTTTTATGTAAATGGCTCGGTGGTCTGCACCTCATGGGGAATTGTCGATAAGCCAGTACCAGAAAGGCCTGCGAACTATGTGACAAAGTCAGGCATTGGGATTCGTGTCCGGTCAGCTCCGAAGGCCACGGGTGTCCCGCGAGTGGTGACTATGGCGTCCAGGTCACACTTTGCCCAGATCGACGCCAATCTGATGATCGATATCCCCACGGAAAACAATATGTCGCTGGCGTTGGCCGATGGCAGAGGCAACGTCATGGCCATGTTCAACAGTCCAGCCGTGGGCGTCGTCCGACAGGCCATTGTCGGTGCTCCTATGGGCAAGGTGGGCAACCTGATCTATTCCAGCTTCCGCACGCCGGACTGGGTCGGCGTAGCCATTGAGGACAGCAGTTACACAGATGTCGCCTTTCGCCGCCAGCGGTTTTATCTTCTGCCCCTGGGTCTGGTGCTTGCGGCAATTGTGGCGGGTTCCGTTATAGTGGCACTTCGCCACCGTCTTTCCCCTGTCGCGGAGCTTCAGACCGCGATCCGCAAACGTGAATTCGTCGCCTATTACCAGCCCATTGTGGAGTTGGAAACAGGACGGTGCGTTGGCGCAGAGGCCCTTGTCCGGTGGAAGCAGCCCGACGGTACTCTGATGGCTCCTGACCTCTTCATCCCACTGGCGGAACAGAGCGGTCTTATCGCAGGCATTACGGATCTGGTCATTCAGGACGTGGTACGCAACATGGGGCGCCTGCTGCGCAGCGAATCCGGCTTCCACATTGCGATCAATCTATCGGCGGAGGATGCTGAAACCGGGCGCCCGCTGGACTCCCTGTTCGCCATTTTGCGTGCGAATAATATCAATCCGAGCCGCATCTGGCTGGAAGTTACGGAACGTGCTTTCATGCACCCTGATGTGGCACGCAAATCTCTCATGCGAGCGCGTCGCAACGGTCATTCCATCCTGATCGACGACTTCGGCACAGGCTATTCCAGCCTCTCCCTGCTGAGTTCTTTGCCGCTCGATATCCTCAAGATCGACAAGTCGTTTGTTGACGCCATTGGCACGGACTCCGCAACCAGCCTGGTAACACCGCACATCATTGAGATGGCCTGCCAGCTAAATTTACAGCTCATTGCGGAAGGCATTGAAATGGAAGACCAGGCCGCATTCTGCCGCCGTCAAGGCGTTCAGTTCGGGCAGGGATGGTTGTTTGCCAGGGCTATGCCAGATAGAGAGTTCCTTCGTTACTTTCATACCCACCGAACACGTCGCAATGCAGTTTCACCGGTGTCGGACCGCCAGGGGGAATCCGCAGATGCAACATAAAACGCCTCATTTCCAGATTTCGCACCAAAAATGACCCGCAGGTCATCGAATCTTATGTTGTGAAGAAACTTCGTATCGCCGCCATCAGCTTCCTGAACCCCGCGCCGCTGCTTTATGACTTTGAGCACGCGCCGCAACGGGAGCGCCTCGCCGCCCGCTACGACATCCACTACACTTTGCCCTCGCAGTGCGCTGCGCAGTTGGCCAGCGGAGAGGCCGACCTCGGCCTGGTGCCGATCGCGTCACTGCCGCTCATTCCCGGCATTACCGCCGTTCCCGGATGCACCATCGCATCGCTGGAGGCTGTCCGCTCCATTCAACTCGTCGTACGTCCCGGCATGAAGCTGGAAGAGATTCGCACACTGGCCACGGATGCCGCCTCACGGTCTTCTGCCGCCTATATCCGGCTGCTTCTGAAACACTTCTACGGCAATACGCCGACCGTACACGAAGAAGACGCGAACCTGGCGCACATGCTCACCACCAGCGACGCGGCCCTGCTCATCGGCGATCCCGCTCTGCTGGCCCTGGAAGAACACAATCGCCAGCACCACTTCCCCGACCACACCTGGATTGACGTTGCGAAGCTCTGGCGCAAACACACGCAGCTTCCGTGGGTAGCTGCGGTTTGGGCCGTTCGCACCGCAGCCCTGGAAGAAACCGGCATTACGCCACAGCGACTCACCCGCGATCTTCAGCAATCGCGCGATGCCGGGCTGGAACACATCGAAGACCTGGTCAAAGAATGGACACCCCGCCTGCCGCTGTTGCCGGAGACCATGCGTCACTATCTCTCAGAAAACATCCACTACATCCTCGACGCGGAGTGCCTCACAGCGATCCACCGCTTCTTCTATCTCGCGGAAAAGACCGAAATTCTGCCCGCCTACAGGTTCCAGCTCCTGAACGAGCCGAAGTAACACCTGCGACTCCCAGAAGCACTCGCAAAACAAGCGAGTGTCAAATGACCATCCAGCGAGACTTCGCGACAGAAAAACGCGTCCTAACCAATTAGGATGATGGCTCTGCTCAAAAACCCCTTGGCAAACGGCATAAAGCATCGCCACGCCTACACGCCGACCAATCGCGTCACGCGCTACTTCTTCAGTTTGGGGCTGCTGGGCCTGTTCTTCATCAGCGTTATTGATTCCTCGCCGATCCCGCTGCCCATCCCCGGCTCCTCCGACATCCTTGTCACGCTGCTCGCCGCCCAGCGACAGGAGTGGCTCGTGGTCACCCTCATTGCCACGCTGGGCTCCGTCGTCGGCGCGGCCATTTCGTATCATGCAGGCCGCATCGGCGGTTTCGCACTTATGGATAGATATGTGCCGCAGCGATTCCGTGATCGGATGCGTCGCTGGACAGAGGAACACGCCATCCTGTCCACCGCACTACCTGCGATTCTTCCGCCACCCGCGCCGCTCATGCCGTTTCTCATCGCGGCGGGCGCATTGAAGATGCCGCCGTCAAAGTTCTATTCCAGCTTCACCATCAGCCGGTTCTTTCGTCATGCTTTCTTTGCGTGGCTCGGCATGCATTACGGTCGACACATCATGCGGGCCTATCTTCATTTCGCTGAGAAATACGGGTGGATTCTGCTGGTGGCGGTATGGGGATCAGTCCTCTTCGGCGCTATCTACGCCATTGTGAAACTGCGCCAGAACCGCCTTCACCAACAGAGTGCAACTCCATCCACCGCCGCAGCCGCCTGAGGTACCCTCACTTCAGGGGGTTCTCATGCGTCCGGCAATCCTCGCCTTTACTCTGGCCGTCACCACCACCGCCCTCGCGCAAACACCGCTGACCGCACCGCCCGACGCCCGCTTTGAAGTTGCCACCATCAAGCCCGGCACTCCCGGCGAAAACTCCGGCATCCGTTTCCTCGCCAGCTTCACGCAGGTCTTCACCCAGAACACGTCTGTCACCGATCTGCTCAAGTACGCCTACGGACTCCACGGCGACCAGATCATCAGCGGCCCGGAAGACCTCATGCATCGCGGCTACGCCATCAACGCCGTCGTCAGCGCAGACACACCCACAAAACCCAACGCAGACCTGCTCAAGCAAATGCTCCGCAACCTCCTCGCCGACCGCTTCGGCCTCACCTTCCACCCGGACACGCGCGAGCTCCCCGTCTACGTCCTCACCGCCGACACCCCACACCTCAAGCCCACCGAACAAACCATGCCCATGACCACCGGCGGCTACGATAAGGGCCATCTCTTCGTCGGCAACGGCGCCCTGCGAGAACTCGCGGCCTACCTCCAGCGTTTCGTCACCAACCGTCCCGTCCTCGACAGAACCGGCATCACCGGCCACTTCGACATGGACATCCACTTCACCCCGGATGATGCAGCAGCAGACACCAGCGCCACCGCCACCGAGTACCCCGGCCTCTTCACCGCCATCCGCCAGCAGCTGGGTCTGAAACTCACCGCCACCAAAGCTCCTGCACCTGTCATCATCATCGACAAAATAACCGATCCCACCGCCAACTAGAACGCAATCCGTCCTCGATAACGTCGTTAGCCTGAGCGAAGCGAAGAATCCCAACGAACCCACCGGGCGCCACCACCGCTTATAGCTTTCTGCCACCAAACCCGGGTGCCCCAGGTTCGCGAAGCTAACCTGGGTATCGCTCCGAAGGAGCGATCGTACGAACGAAGTTCGTCATCCTGAGCGAAGCGTATCAACCCGAAAGGTCTGCTTCTTCCCCATCCCGGCCACAAACGCAAAAAGCCCGGCGCGAGGCCGGGCTTCTTCAACAGCTGTAAGTGGCACGAAACACGTCGCGAAAGCAACGTCGAGAACGGCACGAAGTGCCTAGAACTCCCAGCGGAGCAGCGTTGCGCCTACGGTAAACCCGGCACCCACCGATGCCAGCAGAACCAGGTCGCCCTTCTTCAGGCGTCCTTCTTCCAGAGCCGTTCCCATAGCCAGCGGAATCGTTCCGCCGGTCGTGTTGCCGTAGCGATCAATGTTGATAACAACGCGCTCCAGCGGCATGCCCAGACGCTCTGCCGTGGCCAGGATAATGCGCTTGTTCGCCTGGTGCGGAATGAATGCGGCGATCTCCGTACCGGCCACGCCATTCTGCGCAAGCACGGTTTCGCTGGCTTCCATCATCTTGCGTACGGCGAACTTGTACACCGTCTGTCCGTCCTGCCGGATGAAATGTTCGCGTGCATCCACCGTCTCGTGGCTGGATGGCTTGAGGCTGCCACCTGCGGGCATCTGCAATGCCGTTCCGCCCGTTCCATCCACTTCATGATGGAAGTCAATGAGGCCCACTTCGCCTTCTTCACACGGCTCCAGCAGAACGCATCCCGCGCCGTCGCCAAACAGAATGCACGTGGAACGATCCGTGTAATCCACGATGGAACTCATCGTGTCCGCGCCGATGACCAGCACCTTCTTGTGCGTGCCGCTCTCGATAAATTTCGCGCCCACCTGCAGCGAATACGTAAAGGCCGAGCACGCCGCGCTCAGGTCAAATCCCCATGCCTTTGTGGCACCCAGCTTCGCCTGCACCAGGCAGGCGGTCGCCGGGAACAGCATGTCTGGCGTCACGGTTCCCACGATGATGCAGTCCACTTCGCTGGGGTCTATACCGCGCTTCGCCAGGCAATCCTTCGCGGCCTCAACAGCCAGATCGCTGGTCGCCTGCCCTTTTGCGGCCATGTGACGTTCGCGGATGCCAGTCCGTTCCAGAATCCATTGGTCGTTGGTCTCGACCATCTTTTCCAGGTCGGCGTTGGTCAAAATGCGTTCCGGAACGTACGTTCCCACCGACGAAATTTTTGCGCGGACTGCAGACCGCGACTTTAACTCCAAACTCAACGAACCGACCTCCACGCGACAGGCCGCAAGGCATGCCGACGTCAGTCAACAGCATACCCCTGCCATCATTCGCATCCACAAAGCACTGCAAAAAGAAAAGCGCCGGGTAACCCACTGCGCACTCAAGAGCTCACTACCGTTGCTCCCTTCCGGGCCTGGCGGGGTTTGTGAGAGTGAGTCGCGTAGGACCCGGCACTGACCTAGTCTACCAAAGATCGGCGATGCAGACCGCCCGCTCCGACACGGTGAAAAACTATGGCTGAGGAAAAGCACGCGAACGGGAACGACAGACAAACTTGCGACAACAAAGGTGCACTGGCCCGTCGTCCTGTAGACTGGAAAGGATGCGCGCGGAGTCCCCGGGATCAGTTCCAGGTGCCTAGTCTGTGCGTTTCCCTCTGTCTGCCCACGGCGTGTTCATTCTGAATTCACGCGTGCGCCTGCAAGATTCTCGCGACACCACTCGCGAAACGATAAGGAACCAAAAGTTTGAGCACGATTCGCAACATCGCCATCATTGCGCACGTCGATCACGGCAAGACCACCCTTGTGGACGCCATGCTGCGGCAGAGCGGCACCTTCCGGGCTAATGAAGCAGTCGCCGACCGCGTCATGGACTCGAACGACCTGGAACGCGAGCGCGGCATCACCATTCTCGCCAAAAATACCGCCGTCAACTACGGCGACGGCAAGATCAACATCGTCGACACACCGGGCCACGCCGACTTTGGCGGCGAAGTGGAACGCGCTCTGAAGATGGTGGACGGCGTGGTTCTGCTCGTCGACGCATCCGAAGGCCCTCTGCCGCAGACACGTTTTGTGCTGGGCAAGGCGCTTGCCGCTGGCCTGAAGCCGGTGCTGGTCGTCAACAAGATCGACCGTCCCGATGCACGTCCGCAGGAAGTGCTGAACGAGGTCTATGACCTGTTCATCGACCTGGATGCTGAAGAAGATCAGCTCGACTTTCCCGTGGTGTACACCAACGGCAAGGCCGGTACCGCGACCATGGATCTGGCAACCCCCGGCACCGATCTGCAGCCATTGTTTGAAACCATTGTGAAGACCATTCCGCCTGCGACCGGCGATCCGGATGGCCCGCTGCAGATTCTGGTGACGAACCTGGATTACAGCGATTACCTGGGCCGCCTGGGTATTGCACGCGTCTTCAACGGCACGCTGAAGACCGGCGACATGGTGAACATTGCACGCGTGGACGGCACACTGGCACCCGTGAAGATCACCAAACTATTCAGCTTCAGCGGCCTGAAGCGTACGGACATTGAACAGACCACGACGGGCGACATCATCGCCGTTGCCGGCGTTGCCGGTCTGACGATTGGTGAGACGATCACCAGCATTGAGAACCCCGCGCCGCTGCCGCCCATCGTCATTGATGAGCCGACGATTGCGATCCAGTTCTCGGTGAACAATTCGCCGTTTGCGGGCCGCGAAGGCCAGTACGTCACCAGCCGTAATCTGCGTGAGCGTCTGGACAAGGAACTGCAGACGAACGTGTCGATCCGCGTGGAAGACACCGAAAGCCCTGACACGTTCAAGGTGCTGGGCCGTGGCGAACTGCAACTTGCCGTTTTGATTGAAATGATGCGCCGCGAGGGCTTTGAGCTTACCGTTGGACGTCCTGAGATCGTAACCAAGCGTATTGACGGCCAGTTGATGGAGCCGGTGGAGTACGTCACGATCGACGTGCCCAACGAGTTCAGCGGCACCGTGATCCAGAAGCTTGGACCCCGCAAGGGCGAAATGATCAAGATGAGCGGCGACTCGCGCGTGCGCATGGAGTTTAAAGTGCCTTCGCGTGGCCTGATCGGCCTGCGTTCGGAGATGCTGACCGAAACCCGCGGCACCATCGTGATGAACACCTTGTTTGACGGCTACATTGCGTACCAGGGCGAGATTCCGCAGCGTCCCACGGGCGCTCTGATCAGCGATCGTACGGGCGTTACCACCACGTATGCGCTGAACGGCCTGCAGGAGCGCGGCGTTCTGTTCATGGGCGATGGCGTGGACGTATACGAAGGCATGATCGTCGGCGAAAACAGCCGCGACAATGACCTGGACGTAAACGCTGTCCGCGAAAAGAAGCTGACCAACATGCGTGCTTCTTCTGCTGACGAAGCACTCCGTCTCGTTCCCTACAAGCAGCTCACGCTGGAGCAGTGCATCGAATTCATCGCGGACGACGAACTGGTCGAAGTGACTCCGAAGTCGCTGCGCATGCGTAAGAAGGTGCTGCAGGCAAACCGCCGTCCGCGCCGCAACAACAGTAGCGAATAATCGCAACAAATAGCACGAAAAGAAGAAGCGCAGCGGCCACTATCGCTGCGCTTCTTCTTTTGCTCTGCTGTCCGGTAATCCATCGGGAATCCTGCACCGAATCCGCTGCTCTGGTAGCGTAAAGACTGCATGGCCGCACCGACCGAATCACAGTTCGCCGCCTCTTCTCCGTCGCAACCGACGCGGGTGGAAGCAGCGCACGCGCGCGCCACGGATGAGCCCATCGGGCCGCCTCCCGCGCCCATCTGGCTGCAACGGCTTTCGCTGGTTGTTCTGGTCGTCTTCTGCCTGTATCTGGGCCTGCTGATTGCGGTTCTGCCGTGGTGGAAACAGATGTGGGATCAGAATGAACTGCTGCTGCAATTCCCCGCCCTCCACGCTATCCTCATCCAGGGTTGGGCACGCGGACTGGTGAGCGGACTCGGCGTGCTGGATCTGTGGATCGGCATCTCCGAACTGATCCACTACCGCGACTACCGCAACTAGCGCATTCTGCAGAATCCTCGCGAGATAGTAGGCTTTTGAAGATGCCGCGCATCTACCTTAAAGCCCGTTAGCTTAGCGATGCCCTGAGTTTATGCGGTGTCCGCACAGGTGTCCAAACAAAAGTGGACACCTGCTGCACTTTTTGTGCAGCCACTTTTGCCGCGATTCACTCGCGGCGTTTGCTCCACCATTCGCTTCGCGCTTCATTCTGCTTTGCCTCGGCGCAAGCCGAGCAGAGCAGCAACCGGCCACCGATCCGGCCAGCCTTCTTTCCCACGTACACCCACGAAACGTCTTCGCTCTTCTGTTTGCAGCCGATGCATTTGCGCATGATTGATTCCCCTTTGGTTCCGTTCGGAACGCCGCTTCAGGGCACGTCGAGTCAAGGTTTGCGCAGCAACCGCAGCGCGGCGCGAAGCGACCTTTACCGGCGTGCAAGACCATGAACTTTCCGAACGGAACCCTTTGCAGGATTTCTCCCCACATCGTTGCGGTAGCAACGACCGCTTTTCGCTTCTGCTGCCACTCAAGCCAGGCACGGGCAGCCTGGACAGAAGGGGCCCCTGGCGCGACGCCGAAAGGAACCAACCGGCAGAGAAGATGAAGCACAGGTGGCCGCGCGGGGAAGTGGCCAGGCTGCCCGTGCCTGGCTCTCTTACCGGCCAGACCGACACCTTCTCCCTCTCCCATTTGCAGGGCTTTTTCTTCTTCAAAGAGATGCTGGTAGCACCCCGCGCCGACGGGCTGTTTCCTGTGGCACGGACGAGGCGCGGGTCTTTGGGGAGCGCATGATGCTTCGGGCTGGAGCTTCTTGCACGCTCCGGGGAACCCACCGCATGGAAGGAAACGTGCGGTGGGGAACAGACGGCGCTGGCTTGTCCAGCGCCCACAGAAACACACGCGTTGGGGTGCTGCCAGCTTCTCTACTTTTTCGTCGCGTGTGTTCTTTGGCTGGAGGTGAGCGGCAGCGGTGACTGCCGTGGGGATGGGCCCCCACGAAATGCAGGCACACCGGAGGCCATCCGGCACGCCGCATGATGCTGGCAAGGACTACTCACTTGGCGGCGTGCCATGACTGCGAGGTCGCAGGTTTGGCGCAGTCCCGTGCCATCGCACGGGCAAGACAAACCGGGGTGGTCGGCGATGCGTCATCGCCATAGATTTTGCGGAGCCGTACGCGTGGTTCCGGTCAGGGTTTCAGGGTTGCAGTTCGACTTGCCGCAGTTCGCGCCATCGTTCCATCAGGATGCGAAGGCTCTCCAGCGTGAGTCCACGGAAGCCCTGCTGTTCAAGGCTGCGGCAGACATTGCGTGCTTGCTCCACGAAGGCTTCAAGCGCTGGCGTTGGCTGTGGTGGGTTCGTGCTGCCCGTTTTGTCTTTGCGGCGCTTCGTCATCGGATGGACACCCGCATGACCGCTTCCGCAGCAGCCTGAATGAAGCCGATGCGGGTTTTGGGATCGTCGTCTGGCAGTGCATCGCCCAGGGCGTTCCACGCGGCCAGTAGCATCTGTGCTCCATAGAGCATGGCTCTGGCGTCCTGTGCTGTAAGCTGGCCGCGTTCTAACGCCTTGCTGACTGCCGCGACGTAGCGTGGCAG
>NZ_JBFUPK010000007.1 GCF_041355105.1 Terriglobus sp. RCC_193
GGAGCAAGAGAGCAATGGCGAAGGAAAAATTTGATCGTAGTAAGCCGCATGTAAACGTTGGGACGATTGGTCATATTGATCACGGCAAGACGACGTTGACCGCGGCGATCACGAAGGTGTTGTCGAAGCATAACCCGAAGAACAGCTTCCGTTCGTTCGACACGATTGACAACGCCCCGGAAGAGCGCGAGCGCGGTATCACGATCTCGACCTCGCACGTGGAGTACGAGACGGCGAACCGTCACTATGCCCACGTGGACTGCCCGGGCCACGCCGATTACATCAAGAACATGATCACGGGCGCAGCGCAGATGGACGGCGCGATCCTGGTGGTTGCAGCGACGGACGGCCCGATGCCCCAGACGAAGGAGCACGTTCTGCTCGCTCGCCAGGTTGGCGTGCCGTACATCGTTGTGTTCCTGAACAAGTGCGACGCCGTGGAAGACCCCGAACTGATCGACCTGGTGGAGATGGAAGTTCGCGAGCTGCTCAGCAAGTACGAGTTCCCGGGCGATGACGTTCCTGTCATCCGTGGCTCGGCCCTGGGCGCGCTGAATGGCGAAGCTCAGTGGGAAGCGAAGATCGACGAGCTGATGCAGGCCGTGGACGACAACGTTCCCCAGCCGGACCGCCTGGTCGACCTGCCGTTCCTGATGCCGATCGAAGACATCTTCTCGATCTCGGGCCGTGGCACCGTGGTCACGGGCCGTATCGAGCGTGGCCGCATCAAGGTGGGCGAACCGGCGCAGATCGTGGGCTTCCGCGATACGCAGGCGACGACCGTGACCGGCGTGGAAATGTTCAAGAAGCAGCTGGACGAGGGTCTTGCCGGTGACAACGCGGGTCTGTTGCTGCGCGGTACGGCGAAGGACGACGTGGAGCGCGGCATGGTTCTGGCGAAGCCGGGATCGATCACGCCGCACACCGTGTTCAAGGGCGAAGTGTACGTTCTGTCGAAGGAAGAGGGCGGCCGTCACACCCCGTTCTTCAACGGCTACCGTCCCCAGTTCTACTTCCGCACCACGGACGTGACCGGATCGGCGAAGCTGCCGGAAGGCACCGAGATGGTGATGCCGGGCGACAACGTGAACCTTGAGATCACGCTGCACACCCCGGTGGCCATGGAAAAGGGTCTCCGCTTCGCCATCCGCGAAGGCGGTCGCACCGTCGGCGCTGGCGCCATCGCCGAAATCGTCAAGTA
>NZ_JBFUPK010000008.1 GCF_041355105.1 Terriglobus sp. RCC_193
AGCATGGCTCTGGCGTCCTGTGCTGTAAGCTGGCCGCGTTCTAACGCCTTGCTGACTGCCGCGACGTAGCGTGGCAGCGTTTGCAGTTCGAGTTTGGGGATGCGGACGCGCCGCCCCAACGCGTCCGCATCCGGGGGCAGGATGACCGGCGCAGCTTCCGCGCGTCCCGTCTCCCGCCCGAGATCGTAGGCCCGGCGTTCTTCTTCACTCATGGACTCCCATCGTTCGAAGTCCCTGAGCATCTTTCCGGCGAATTGCAGCGCCCCCGGAGACGCGCTTTCAAGGGTGGGGTGGGGTTGACCTACCTTTCGGCGGTCAGGAGCCGTGCGGCAGGCCGTTTGCTGGCGATTTCGGGGCATGATTTGCAGGGTAGGCGAACGTTCGGCGAAGATCAAGGGCAAAAGAACGGCCCCCGGAGACGAGTTCGGGGGCCGTTTGAGTGCATTTCAACGCCACTCAGGAGAGATTTTAGAGCAGGTTCAGCAGGGCAGTGATTTTGGTGGTCAACTCTTGCAGCAGTTCTTCCAGCTTCGTTTCCGCTTCCATCACCATGCTGTATCGCTCTGCCGCACAGTCGATGGAGCAGAACATTTGAGGGCCTTCCGTGTGGCAGTTATGACACCGCATCCGTTGCCTCCGCTGTTGCTTCTATGGACGCGTCGAGTGATGCGTTGGCGGCGTCGAGCAGCGGCGTTTCCTTCACTGCTGGCGGTGGCAGAAACGAGACGCGCAGCGAGACGGTCTCCGGCGTGGTGTCCACCATCTTCGCCGTGAGGCCGCGCTTCCGCAGCACCCGATTGATGGTCGCTAGGTCAGCGAGTTCAAGGCTTTCAAGGATGTGAGTCATTCAGTTTTTCCCTTTCATGGAGAGCTTCACCAACACGGCGGCGCACCGTGCCAGCTTCGCTGCTGCTGCTTCGTTGCCAGAGGCGATGGCATGACCGCAACGATCAGCCAGAATGCTTGCGTTGTGGTGCAGGAGTTCCTGTTCTTTCGCGGTCACTGGA
>NZ_JBFUPK010000009.1 GCF_041355105.1 Terriglobus sp. RCC_193
AAGCTCCAACGGTCGAAAGACCGTCATTCTGAGCAAAGCGAAGAATCCCGACGAACTCTCCTCCCGCCAAGACCGCAACAAGCTTCCAGCCACCAAACCCATAACCAGCTTCGCAAGGCGAAGCTCCAACGCGCAAGAGCGCGTCTTCTTTGAAGGGGCAGGGCTTCAGCCCTGCCGTAAGAATCCACAAACAAGAAAACCGCGCGGCCAAAAAGACAAACAGGAGCATGAAGCAAACCCCGCGTACCCACAGAAGATCATGGCTGGCACCAAGCCGAAGGCGTCAAGAACACTGTCAAGCCCCAAACCACCCGACTCCAACAAACCAAAAGAAATAAACTTGGCAGGTTATTTCCACCAAACCACTAAAATAGAAACAAGGGAAAGCTAAAAGCCAAGAGCTAACAGCTAAAGGCTTTAGAAAGACGATTCTACCCCTAACCCCAACAGATAGACGATTTTACAGCCACCAAAACCGTAACCCCAATCAAAAGACGATTTTAGAAAAACAGGGGGG